>JBDIAU010000055.1:0-8725 GCA_039812565.1 Beutenbergiaceae bacterium | reverse complement strand
GGCCGGCGTCGCCGTCGCGGTGCTCCAGCGCGGGTGGGGACGAGGTGGCCGGGGCCGTCGGTACGAACGGGTGACCGCGAGGCCCGCCGCTGCCCCGGCCGGGCCGGCGGAGGACCCGATCCCGACCGCTCCGGGCCCGGGGGAGCCGCGGGACGCCCGCGTGCGGGCCATGGACGACTGGGACGCGCTCACCCGCGGCGAGGACCCGACGGCGCGCGGTGCGTGACCTGCGGGGCGCCGCCGGTGCCGCGAGGGGACGTTCTCGGTAGTGTTCTCGCGTCGAGGGCAACCCTCGGCATCGCGTCAGCGTGACGAACGGCGACAAGGAGGCTCGCGATGGCCGACAGCATCGAGGCCCGACCGGACTACCTCCCGCCGGGCGGACCGCCTGCCAACGAGGGCAAGACGCCGGCGGCGTGGGTCACCGTGGGGTTCGTCAGCCTGGGTGGCCTGATCCTCGCCGTCGGGATGATCTTCGAGTCCGTGCCGGCCATCGTGGCCGGGGCGGTGGTGGTCATCGCCTCCCTCGTGGTCGGCAAGGTCCTGCAGGCGATGGGCTTCGGCCAGCCGCGCGGATCCGTCACGGCCACCTCGACGCCGCGCACCTGAGGCGCGGCGCCTACCCCTCCGCGAAGGAGAGGACATGTCTTCGTACCCTCCGGCCCAGCCGCCGTACAACGCCCCGCCGCCCTCGTGGAGCGGCGGCCCGAACCAGTACTACGGCCCACCCCCCAGCAACTACCTCGTCTGGGCGATCCTGACGACGATCTTCTGCTGCCTCCCGCTCGGCATCGTCTCGATCGTGTTCGCGAGCCAGGTCAACAGCAAGTGGGCCGTCGGCGACACGCAGGGCGCCTACGAGTCGTCCCGCAAGGCGAAGCTGTGGGCCATCTGGAGCGCGATCGCCGCGGTGATCCTCGGCGCCGGCTACGGCCTCCTGCTCGCCTTCGGCCTTGCGAACGCCGACTGGTCCGGCGTCACCACCACCTACTGAGGTCACCGGAGACGATGACGACGGTCCACCCCGGGAGCACGGCCGAGGCTCGGCCGCGCTCCCGGGTGGTCGCCGTGGCGGGCCCGCTCACCGTCGCCGCCGGCGCCCTGGGTGCCGCTGCGCTGCTCGGACGGGTCGACCCGCACGTGCCCGGCTTCTACCCGACGTGCCCCACCTACGCCCTCACCGGGCTCTACTGCCCGGGCTGCGGCACGCTGCGCGCCGTCCACGACCTGTGGCACCTCGATCTCGCCGGCGCGCTCTCGATGAACCCTCTCGCCGTGCTGCTGCTGCCGGCCGTGCTCGCCTCCTGGGCGGCGTGGCTCGCGCGCGCGGCGACCGGCCGGCCCCGGCGATGGCTGGCCCCACCCTGGGTCCCGACGACCCTCCTGGTGGTCGTGCTGGTCTACTGGGTGCTGCGCAACGTGCCGCCCCTCATGCCGTACCTCGCGCCCTGACGCCGGGACGACCGGCGGTGCCGCCCTCCGGACCCGTGTCCGGAGCGTCCTCGCGGCCGAACTACCATGGCGGCCGTCGCCGACGATGGAGGAACGAGCCGTGACCGTGCTGGAAGACATCGTGGCCGGCGTGCGGGAGGACCTCGCCCGGCGCGAGGCCCAGGTGCCGCTCTCGGCCCTCAAGGAGCAGGCGCGCACCCGACCCGCCGCCAAGAACGCCGTCGACGCGCTGCGCCGGCCGTCCGCCGTCACCGTGATCGCCGAGGTGAAGCGCTCGAGCCCGAGCAAGGGAGCCCTCGCGGACATCGCCGACCCGGCCGGGCTCGCCCGGGACTACGAGGCCGGGGGCGCGGCCGCCGTCAGCGTCCTCACCGAGGAGCGTCGCTTCGGCGGCAGCCTGGCCGACCTGGCCGACGTGCGTGCCGCCGTCGACCTCCCCGTCCTGCGCAAGGACTTCATCGTCAGCCCGTACCAGGTCTGGGAGGCCCGGGCCTACGGGGCGGACCTCGTCCTGCTCATCGTCGCCGCGCTCGACCAGAGCGTCCTGACCTCCCTGGTGGACCGCGTGCACTCGCTCGGCATGACCGCCCTCGTCGAGGTGCACGACGAGGCCGAGGCGCTGCGGGCGCTCGACGCCGGCGCGCGCGTCGTCGGCGTGAACGCGCGCAACCTGCACACCCTCGAGGTCGACCGGGGGACGTTCGCCGGCGTCGCCCGCACGTTGCCGTCGACCGTCGTCAAGGTGGCGGAGTCGGGGGTGCGCGGCCCGCACGACGTGCTCGAGTACGCGCGGGCCGGCGCGGACGCCGTGCTGGTGGGGGAGGCGCTCGTCACCCGCGGCGACCCGCGGGCCGCCGTCGCCGACCTCGTGGCCGCCGGGGCGCACCCCGCGCTGCGGGCGGTGCGGCAGTGAGCGCCGTCGACGGCGGCGGGCCCACGTCCGGCCCGCTCGCGCGACGCCTCGAGGAGGTCTCGGGCCCGTACTTCGGGGAGTTCGGCGGCCGGTTCGTCCCCGAGGCGCTGGTCGCGGCGCTCGACGAGCTCGACGCCGCGTGGCTCACGGCGAAGGCGGACCCCGAGTTCGCGGCCACCCTGGAGCATCTGCACCGCACGTACACCGGCCGGCCGAGCATCCTCACGGAGGCCGAGCGGTTCGCCCGGCACGCCGGCGGCGCCCGCGTCCTCCTCAAGCGGGAGGACCTCAACCACACGGGCTCACACAAGATCAACAACGTGCTCGGCCAGGCGCTGCTCACCCAGCGGATCGGCAAGACGCGCCTCATCGCGGAGACCGGGGCGGGCCAGCACGGCGTCGCGACGGCGACGGCGGCCGCGCTCCTCGACCTCGAGTGCACCGTCTACATGGGCGAGGAGGACACCCGGCGGCAGGCGCTCAACGTCGCGCGGATGCGGCTCCTCGGCGCCGAGGTGGTCCCGGTGACGACGGGCTCACGCACCCTCAAGGACGCCATCAACGAGGCGTTCCGCGACTGGGTCACGAACGTCGAGACGACGAGCTACCTTTTCGGGACCGTCGCCGGCCCGCACCCGTTCCCGACGATCGTCCGCGACCTGCAGAAGATCATCGGCGAGGAGGCCCGGGAGCAGGTCCTCGAGCTCACCGGCCGGCTGCCCGACGTGGTCGCGGCCTGCGTGGGCGGCGGCTCCAACGCGATCGGCATCTTCCACGCCTTCCTCGACGACCCGGGCGTCCGCCTGGTCGGTCTCGAGGCCGGCGGCGAAGGGGTGGACACGCCCCGGCACGCGGCGACGATCACGGCCGGAGCCCCCGGCGTCCTCCACGGCGCCCGGTCCTACCTGCTCCAGGACGAGGACGGCCAGACCATCGAGTCGCACTCGATCTCCGCGGGGCTCGACTACCCGGGCGTGGGCCCCGAGCACGCGTGGCTCGCGAGCATCGGCCGCGCCGAGTACCGGCCGATCACCGACGCCGCGGCGATGGACGCCTTCCGGCTGCTGTGCCGGACCGAGGGGATCATCCCGGCGATCGAGAGCTCGCACGCCCTCGCGGGCGCGCTCGACCTCGGGCGGGAGCTGGGGCCGGAGGCGACGATCCTGGTCAACCTCTCCGGCCGCGGTGACAAGGACGTGGCGACGGCGGCTGCCTGGTTCGGCCTCCTCGACGAGGGGAGTGGGGCCCGATGAGCGAGCAGCTCGTCGCTCGGCGGTCCGGCGCCGCGATCGACGCCGCCCTCGGGCGCGGCGCCGCCGCGCTCGTCGGCTACCTGCCCGTCGGGTTCCCCGACGTCGCGACGTCCGTGGCGGCCGCGCGGGCGATCGTCGAGGCGGGCTGCGACGTCGTCGAGCTCGGCCTGCCGTACTCGGACCCGGGGATGGACGGCGAGGTGATCCAGGCCGCCGTGCAGCGCGCCCTCGACGGCGGGACCCGCACCCGCGACGTCCTGGCCGCCGTCGAGCAGGTCGCGCAGACCGGCGCCGCCGTCCTCGTGATGTCGTACTGGAACCCGGTGCTGCGCTACGGCGTCGACCGCTTCGCCCGGGACCTCGCCGCCGCGGGCGGCGCCGGCCTGATCACGCCGGACCTCATCCCGGACGAGGCCGGGGACTGGCTCGAGGCGTCGGACGCCCACGGCCTCGACCGTGTCTTCCTCGTCGCCCCCAGCTCCACCCCGCAGCGCCTCGCGATGACTGCCGCCGCCTGCCGAGGCTTCGTCTACGCCGCCTCGACCATGGGCGTCACGGGGGCGCGCGAGGCCGTCGGCGACCGTGCCCGCGAGCTCGTCGCGGCGACGCGCGCCGCCGGGGCGCAGCGCGTCTGCGTGGGGCTCGGGGTGTCCTCGGGCGCGCAGGCCCACGAGATCGCGGAGTACGCCGACGGCGTGATCGTGGGCTCGGCGCTCGTGCGCGCCCTCGCGGCGGCGGAGGGGACGGCCGCGCTCGACGGCCTGCAGGCGCTCGTCGCCGACCTCGCCGCCGGGGTGGTCCGGTGACGGCGCTCCTCGCGCCGCTGGCGATCCCCAGCCCGCCGGAGTCCGTCTGGTACCTCGGCCCGCTGCCCGTCCGTGCCTACGCCATGGCGATCCTCGCCGGCATCGCCGTCGGGCTGTGGATCACCGACCGGCGCTACCGGGCCCGCGGCGGCCCTCAGGGCGCCGTGCTCGACGTCGCGTTCTGGGCGGTGCCGTTCGGCATCATCGGCGGGCGGATCTACCACGTGGTCTCCTCGCCGGACGCCTACTTCGGGCCTGACGGCAACCCCTGGGACGCGTTCCGCGTGTGGAACGGCGGCCTGGGGATCTGGGGTGCCATCGCCTTCGGCGCCGTCGGCGCGTGGATCGGGCTGCGCCGGGCGGGGCTGCGGTTCGCCCCGTTCGCCGACGCCATCGCGCCCGCCCTGCTGGTCGCCCAGGCGATCGGACGGCTCGGCAACTGGTTCAACCAGGAGCTGTTCGGCGGCCCCACCACCCTGCCGTGGGGTCTGCGGATCGACGCCGAGCACCTCCCGGCCGGCCTCGACCCCGGGACGCTGGTCCACCCGACGTTCCTCTACGAGATGCTGTGGAACCTCGGGGCCGCCGCCCTGCTCGTCTGGATCGACCGGCGGTTCCGGCTGGGTCACGGCCGCGTCTTCTGGCTCTACGTGATGCTCTACACGAGCGGGCGGCTCTGGATCGAGCTGCTGCGCGTCGACGAGGCCGAGCTCGTCCTCGGCCTGCGCCTCAACGTGTGGACCTCCATCCTCGTCTTCCTGCTCGCCCTCGTGGCGTTCGTCGTGATCAGCGCCCGGTCGCCGGGGCGGGACACGAACCTGTGGCTGCCAGGCCGGGAGCCCGCGGACGACGTCGTCGTCCCGGACGCCGACGTCGACCCCGGAGCCGCCACGGCGGACGCGGCCCGTCCGGCGGCCGGCGACGCCGACCCCGAGGCCCGGCCCGACGCACGGACCTGAGCCCTCCGGCCAGGACCGACGTACGGTTGTGCGGCCGAAGCGAGTATCGTCCTGCGCTACCGGGCCAGCGATGTCCCCCCTGCCCCTGTTGGTTTCTGATTGGACAGCGTCCGGCCCCGGCTGGCGCGTGAGGACGGTCACACGGATGCACCCGCAGTACGCGTTCAGCGCCCTGCCCACAGCGCAGGGCTTGTACGACCCCGCCGGCGAGCACGACGCGTGCGGCGTGGCCTTCGTCGCCACCCTGCGCGGCACGCCCGGACGGGACATCGTCGACGCCGGGCTGACCGCGCTGCGCAACCTCGACCACCGCGGCGCCGTCGGCGCCGAGGTGAACTCGGGCGACGGCGCGGGCATCCTCACCCAGGTCCCGGACGCGTTCCTGCGTGCCGAGGTCGGCTTCGAGCTGCCGCCGGCCGGGCACTACGCCGTCGGGCTCGCGTTCCTGCCCACGGGCGAGGAGACGGCGACCGCCGTCGCCGCGATCGAGTCCCTCGCGGCCGAGGAGGGGCTCCAGGTCCTCGGCTGGCGCGACGTCCCCGTGATGGCGAGCCTCGTCGGACCCACCGCCGCCTCGTGCGTGCCGGTGTTCCGCCAGCTCGTCGTCGCGGACCCGCAGCGGGCGCTGGCCGGCGTGGAGCTCGACCGCCGGGCGTTCCGGCTGCGCAAGCGCGCCGAGCGCAGCCTCGGCGTGTACTTCGCCTCGCTCTCGGCCCGCACGCTCGTCTACAAGGGCATGCTCACCACGAGCCAGCTCGAGCCGTTCTTCCCGGACCTGAGCGACGCGCGGTTCGCCACCGAGATCGCCCTCGTGCACTCGCGGTTCTCGACGAACACCTTCCCGTCGTGGCCGCTGGCCCAGCCCTTCCGGCTCGTCGCGCACAACGGCGAGATCAACACCGTCCGCGGCAACCGGAACTGGATGGCCGCCCGCCAGGGCACGCTCGACTCCCCGCTGCTCGGGGACCTCTCGCCGCTGCTGCCCGTCTGCACTCCGGGCGCCAGCGACTCCGCGACCTTCGACGAGGTGCTCGAGCTCCTGCACCTCGGCGGTCGCTCGCTGCCGCACGCGGTGCTGATGATGATCCCGGAGGCCTGGGAGAACAACACCGACATGGACCCGGCCCGCCGGGCGTTCTACCAGTTCAACTCCTGCATCATGGAGCCCTGGGACGGCCCCGCGGCGATGACCTTCACCGACGGCCGCCTGGTCGGCTCGGTGCTGGACCGCAACGGCCTGCGCCCCGGGCGGTTCTGGATCACCGAGGACGGGCTCGTGGTGCTCGCCAGCGAGGTCGGCGTCCTCGACCTCGACCCGGCGACGATCGTCCGCAAGGGCCGGCTCGAGCCCGGGAAGATGTTCCTCGTCGACACCGGCGCCGGCCGGGTCATCGAGGACGACGAGATCAAGTCCGAGCTCGCGGCCGCGAACCCGTTCGCCGAGTGGGTCGAGGAGCACACGGTCACGCTCGACCAGCTCCCGCCGCGCGAGCACGTCGACCACCCGCCGGCCTCGGTCACCCGCCGCCAGCAGGCGTTCGGGTACACCGAGGAGGAGCTCCGGATCCTCGTCAGGCCGATGGCGTCGACCGGCATCGAGGCGCTCGGCTCGATGGGCACCGACACCCCGATCGCCGTGCTCTCGTCGCGGCCGCGCCTGCTGTTCGACTACTTCGTGCAGCTGTTCGCGCAGGTGACGAACCCGCCGCTGGACGCGATCCGCGAGGAGCTGGTCACGTCGCTCGGCGGGGCGATCGGCCCCGAGCCGAACCTGCTCGCGGACGACCCCGAGCACGCGCGCAAGCTGATCATCCCGTTCCCGACGATCGACAACGACCAGCTCGCGAAGATCAAGGCGATCGGGCGGTCACGCCGCGCCGGCTCGTTCTTCTCGGCCGTGACGATCAAGGGCCTGTACCGCGTCAGCGGCGGCGGCGCCGCGCTGCGCGACCGGCTGGAGGAGATCTTCGCGGAGGTCGACGCCGCGATCGAGCGCGGCGTCAGCTTCGTCGTGCTCTCCGACCGCGACTCCGACGCCGAGTACGGCCCGATCCCGTCGCTGCTGCTCACCTCCGCGGTGCACCACCACACGCTGCGCAACCACACCCGCACCAAGATCAGCCTCCTGGTCGAGGCGGGCGACGTGCGCGAGGTGCACCACGTGGCGCTCCTCATCGGGTACGGCGCGGCCACCGTGAACCCGTACCTCGCGATGGAGAGCGTCGAGGAGATGGTTCGCTCGGGCGAGATGCCCGGGATCTCGGCGGAGAAGGCGGTCGCGAACCTCATCAAGGCGCTCGGCAAGGGCGTCCTGAAGGTCATGAGCAAGATGGGCATCTCCACCGTCGCCTCCTACCGCGGCGCGCAGGTGTTCCAGGCGATCGGCCTCTCGCAGGACCTCGTCGACGCGTACTTCACCGGCACGCCGTC
Source organism: Beutenbergiaceae bacterium (assembly GCA_039812565.1). Lineage (GTDB taxonomy): Bacteria > Actinomycetota > Actinomycetes > Actinomycetales > JAHECE01 > JAHECE01. The sequence goes on along the minus strand of JBDIAU010000055.1, from coordinate 912 downwards.
GCCGCTCGACGGCGTCGGGCTGGACGTCCTGGCCGCCGAGGTCGCGGCACGGCACGCGACGGCGTACCCGCCGTCGGGCATCCGCCCGGCGCACCGCCGCCTCCAGGTCGGCGGTGAGTACCAGTGGCGCCGCGAGGGTGAGCCGCACCTGTTCGACCCGGAGACCGTCTTCCGGCTGCAGCACTCGACCCGCAACCGCCGGTACGACGTGTTCAAGCAGTACACCGAGCGCGTCAACGACCAGTCCGAGCGGCTCATGACGCTGCGCGGGCTCTTCAAGCTCGACGTCGGCGCCCGCCCGCCCGTGCCGATCGAGGAGGTCGAGCCGATCTCGGAGATCGTCAAGCGGTTCTCCACCGGCGCCATGTCCTACGGCTCGATCTCGGCCGAGGCGCACGAGAACCTCGCGATCGCCATGAACAGCATCGGCGGCAAGTCGAACACCGGTGAGGGCGGCGAGGACACCGACCGGCTGCGCGACCCGCGCCGTCGGAGCTCGATCAAGCAGGTGGCGTCCGGCCGCTTCGGCGTGACCGCGGACTACCTCACCAACTCCGACGACATCCAGATCAAGATGGCCCAGGGCGCCAAGCCCGGCGAGGGTGGCCAGCTCCCGGGCCCGAAGGTCTACCCGTGGGTGGCCAAGACGCGGCACTCGACGCCCGGCGTCGGGCTCATCTCGCCGCCGCCGCACCACGACATCTACTCGATCGAGGACCTCGCGCAGCTGATCCACGACCTGAAGAACTCCAACCCGGAGGCGCGGGTCCACGTCAAGCTCGTCGCGGAGGTCGGCGTCGGCACGGTCGCGGCGGGCGTCTCCAAGGCGCACGCCGACGTGGTGCTCATCTCGGGCCACGACGGCGGCACCGGTGCGAGCCCCCTGACCTCGCTCAAGCACGCGGGCGCGCC
>JBDIAU010000054.1:0-8765 GCA_039812565.1 Beutenbergiaceae bacterium | reverse complement strand
GACCAGCACCCGGTACGCCTCGCGCAGGACGGCCGCCTTGTCGGTGCTGAGGTTGACGACGCAGTTCGAGATCACGACGTCGACGCTCCCGTCCGGCAGCGGCACCGCCTCGATCGCGCCGCGGAGGAAGTCGACGTTCGTGACGCCGGCCGCCGTGGCGTTGCGGCGGGCGAGGGCGAGCATCTCCTCGGTCATGTCGACGCCGTGCACGAAGCCCTCCGGGCCCACGCGCCGGGCCGCGAGCAGGACGTCGATCCCCCCGCCGGAGCCCAGGTCGAGCACCCGCTCGCCCGGCCGCAGCTCGGCCGCCGCCGTGGGGTCGCCGCAGCCGAGGCTCGCCGCGACCGCGGCGACCGGGAGGGCGTCGCGGTCCGCCGGGTCGTACCGAGCGGGCCCGAACAGCTCGCCCACCTCGAGCGGCGCCGGGCCGCAGCACGTCGGGCCGCAGCACGCCTCGCCGTCGGGCGCGGGAGCGCGGGCGGGGTCGGGAGCGCCGTCGGGGTCGGGGCCGTCCTGCTCGTCGGCGGCACTCGTGACGGCCGCCGCTGCCGCGGCGTAGTGCGCCCGGACGCGCTCGATCAGGTCCGCCGCCGTCGCGGCGTCGGTGAGGGGTGTGGCGCTCATGGGTTCTCCTCGGTGCGGGCCGGCAGCGGGCGGTGCGGCCGGCTGCGACGGCGGGTCAGAATAGTGACATCTGTCGATATGGAACGTACGCTCGGCGCCATGCCCGCCGCTCGCACGCTCCTTCCCGTGATGGACCTGAACGCGTGCTGCACGCCGCTCGGCGCCGACGTGCCTGACATCGCCGGCTCCGAGGTGCTCGCCTCGGCGTTCCGCGCGCTCGGCGACCCGGTGCGGCTGCGGCTGCTCAGCCTGCTGCTCACCGCGCCGGGCGGCGAGGTGTGCGCATGCGACCTCGTCGAGCCGCTCGAGCGCTCACAGCCGACCGTCTCGCACCACCTCAAGGTCCTGCGCGAGGCGGGGCTGGTCACGGCCACGAAGCGCGGCACGAACATCTGGTACGCCGCGCGGGCGGAGCAGCTGACGGCGCTGCGTGGCGTCCTCGGCGGCTGACGCCGCGCCGGGCTCAGGCGAGGGCGCAGCACGTCGACGGCGTCGCGGCGTCCCGGACGGCGGCGACGGCGCGGGTCAGGCGGCTCCCGAGGCGGGCGCCGTCGTCGGCCGCGGACGGCGACGGGCGGCGTCGCAGCGCGAGGCGCGCGTCGCGCTCCCGCTCGGCCTGACGGTGCAGGGGCAGGTACATCTCCGGGTGCATCGGGGTCCCCTCTCGCTCACGCATCGACGTTTGTCGATATATGGAGCCTGCTCCAAACATCGACGGATGTCAATGGCCTAGCGGGTCCAACCCGCGAGTTCGCACCTGAGGCTCGAGGTCGCACCGTGGGCGGTGCGACCTCGAGCCTCAGGTGCGAACTCGGCGTCAGGGGCGGCCGGCGTCAGGAGACGATGCGCAGGCTGTAGTGGACCTTCTCGGCACGCAGCCGGTCGTGGGCGCCGCGCTCGACGAGCAGCGGCACGAACTCCCGGACCGGGCTCGCGGCGAACGTCGCGTGGACCTCACCGACCACGCGCTCGATCATCAGGCGCGGCACCTCCGGGTGCCGGGTCACCAGACGGTCGGTGACGAGGGTGACCGCCCTCAGCTCGTCCTCAGCCCGCATCGGACTGCCTGCTTCCTGCCCCCACTGGCACGGAACACGACGGCGGCGACATCGGTGGGGTCCCGCGGCGGCGTCCGGCGCGGTAGCACCGGGCACCGCAGACGCTAGGTCCGCACGGGCCCGCGTGTACAGGCCCCGAACGAGCGCTGAACGGTCGGCGACCGGACGGGGTCGGCGCGGCCGGGACGCGGCCCCGCGGCCGCGCCCGAGCGCTCGCAACGACCGACGTTCACCCTCGGCCCGGCCCGCGCCCGACTAAGGTCCGCAGCGGAGGTGGCCCGATGCCCGTGCCTGAGTCGCAGCGCTCCGCCCTGCCGATCCCGGACCCCGAGCCGCCCCGGCTCGTGGCGTACGACGCCAAGGAGCCGGGCGGCACGTACCCGCCGCTCGAGCCGCTGCGCCCGCCCGCCGGGGCGCCCAACGTGCTCCTGGTCCTCCTGGACGACGTCGGGTTCGGCGCCGCGTCCACCTTCGGCGGACCGGTGCGCACCCCGACGGCGGACCGCCTGGCCGCGTCGGGCCTGCGGTACGACCGGTTCCACACCACCGCCCTGTGCGCCCCGACGCGCGCGGCGCTGCTCACCGGACGCAACCACCACGCCGTCGGGATGGGGGCCGTGACCGAGGTGGCGACGTCGGCGCCCGGGTACAGCTCCGTGCGGCCGCGCGCGGCGGCTCCGCTGGCCGAGGTGCTGCGCCTCAACGGCTACTCCACGGCCCAGTTCGGCAAGTGCCACGAGGTGCCGGTGTGGGAGTCGAGCCCGGTCGGGCCGTTCGACGCGTGGCCCACCGGCGGCGGCGGGTTCGAGCACTTCTACGGGTTCATCGGCGGGGAGACCAACCAGTACTACCCGGCCCTGTTCCAGGGCACGACGCCGGTGGAGCCGCCCCGCACCCCGGAGGAGGGCTACCACCTCACGGACGACCTGGCGGACCACGCCCTCGCCTGGCTGCGCCAGCAGCAGGCCCTGGCCCCGGACCGACCGTTCTTCCTGTACTTCGCGCCGGGGGCCGCGCACGCTCCCCACCAGGTGCCGCCGGGCTGGGCGGAGCGCTACGCCGGCGAGTTCGACGACGGCTGGGACGCCCTGCGGGAGCGGACGTTCCAGCGGCAGAAGGAGCTCGGCGTCGTCCCTCCGGACGCCGTCCTCACGGCACGGCCGGCGGAGATCCCGGCCTGGGCGGACATGCCGGCGGACCTGCGGCCCGTCCTCGCGCGGCAGATGGAGGTCTTCGCGGGGTTCCTCGAGCACGTCGACCACCACGTCGGCCGCCTGGTCGACGCCCTCGAGGACATGGGCGTCCTCGAGGACACCCTGGTCTTCTACATCGTCGGCGACAACGGCGCGTCGGGCGAGGGCACGGTCAACGGCAGCTTCAACGAGGGCTTCGTCTTCAACGGCGCCGCCCACCTCGAGACGCCGGACTTCCTGCGCTCGAAGATGGCCGAGCTCGGCACCCCGACGGCGTACAACCACTACTCGGTCGGCTGGGCGCACGCGACGAACACCCCCTACCAGTGGACCAAGCAGGTCGCCTCGCACTGGGGCGGCACCCGCAACGGCACGATCGTGCACTGGCCGCGGCGGATCGCCGCCGCCGGTCAGCGGTCCCAGTTCACGCACGTCACCGACGTCGTGCCGACCGTCCTGGAGGTCGCGGGGCTCCCCGTGCCGACGTCGGTCAACGGCATCCGGCAGATGCCGCTGCACGGCACGAGCATGGTGCCGTCGTTCGCGGACGCCGACGCGCCCGAGACGCACGACCTGCAGTACTTCGAGTGCTTCGTCAACCGCGGCATCTACCACCAGGGCTGGACGGCCGTGACGCGGCACAGCACCCCGTGGGTGGTGGAGCCGCTGCGCCCGTACGACGAGGACGTGTGGGAGCTCTACGGCCCGGACGACTGGACCCAGGCGCACGACCTCGCGGCCGAGCAGCCGGAGAAGCTCCGGGAGCTGCAGCGGCTGTTCCTCGTCGAGGCGGCGCGCTACGGCGTCCTGCCCCTCGACGACCGCCGCATCGAGCGCTTCAACCCGGACCTCGCCGGCCGCCCGGTCCTCATCGCGGGGACGAGCCAGCGGCTGTACCCGGGCATGGGCCGGCTCCCGGAGAACTGCGTGCTCAACGTCAAGAACAAGTCGTTCGCCGTGACCGTACGCGTCGTGGTGCCCGACGGCGGCGCGCGGGGCGTCCTCGTCGCCCAGGGCGGGGCGTTCGGCGGCTGGAGCCTGTACGTGCACGACGGCACCCCCGCCTTCTGCTACAACCTCTTCGGCCTGCGCCGGGACGTCTGGCACGGCGCGCAGGCGCTGACGCCGGGCGAGCACGACGTGGTCGTCGAGCTCGCGTACGACGGCGGCGGGCTGGGCAAGGGCGGGACCGTCACGCTGCGGGTCGACGGCGCCGACGTCGGCGGCGGCCACCTCGAGCAGAGCGTGCCGATGATCTTCTCCCCGGACGAGACGACCGACGTGGGCGTGGACCTCGCGAGCCCGGTGAGCGCGGAGTACACGCCCGCCACGAGCCGGTTCACGGGCACGATCCGGTGGGTCCAGATCGACCTCGGGGAGGACGCCGTCGACCACGAGGTCAGCGCCGAGGACCGGTGGCGGGTCGCGCTCGCCCGGCAGTGAGGCCACGGCGGGCGGGCGCGGGCCCCGCCCTCGCGGGCCGCGGCCTTCCCGTGGCACGATCGACAGGGTGAGCACGCGAGCGGCCGAGGAGCAGCGCCTGCGCGACCTCGCCCGCCTGCGCCGGGTCCGCGACCGGATCGACCGCGAGTACGCACAGCCCCTCGACGTCGAGGCGCTCGCCCGCGGGGCGAACATGTCGGCCGGGCACCTGAGCCGGCAGTTCCGACTCGCCTACGGGGAGTCGCCCTACGGCTACCTCATGACGCGTCGGATCGAACGGGCCATGGCGCTGCTCCTGCGGGGCGACCTCAGCGTCACCGAGGTGTGCTTCGCCGTCGGCTGCCAGTCCCTCGGGACCTTCAGCACCCGCTTCACCGAGCTCGTCGGGGTGCCGCCGAGCGTCTACCGCCGCCGCGCCGCGGGCGTGGCGGCGGGCCTGCCCACCTGCGTCGTCCGCCAGGTGGCCCGACCGGTCAGGAATCGAGAAGCGCAGGGCGCGACGGCGCGCCTAGCGTGACCGGCATGAACCTCACCATCCACTACACCTTCCTCCCCCAGACCGACCCCGACGAGGCGCTCGCCTTCTACCGCGACGTCCTCGGCTTCGACGTCCGCAACGACGTCGGCTACGGCGGGATGCGCTGGATCACGGTCGGACCGCCCGCGCAGCCGGGCACCTCGATCGTCCTGCACCCGCCCGCCGTCGACCCCGGCCTCACCGACGACGAGCGCCGCACCGTCCTCGAGCTCGTCGCCAAGGGCAGCTACGGCGCCCTGACGCTGGCGACCCCCGACCTCGACGGCACGTTCGCCGCGCTCGAGGCGGCCGGCGTCGACGTCGTCCAGGAGCCGGCCGACCAGCCGTACGGCGTGCGCGACTGCGCCGTCCGCGACCCCGCCGGGAACCTCATCCGGATCAACCAGGTGCCCTGAGGCACGGACCGAGACCGCTGAGACGGGCGCGCGGGCCACCGCGCGCCCGTCTCGCACGCCGCTAGCGTGGGCGGACCGCCCACGGATGGAGGACCGATGAGCCCGGCCCCGACGACGGCGCCCGCCGCGCCTCATGCCGCCGACAGCCACGACCGGATCCGCGTCCAGGGCGCCCGGGAGAACAACCTCAAGGACGTCTCCCTCGAGCTGCCCAAGCGCCGGCTCACGGTCTTCACCGGCGTCTCCGGCTCCGGGAAGAGCTCGCTCGTCTTCAGCACCATCGCGGCGGAGTCCCAGCGGCTCATCAACGAGACGTACAGCGCGTTCGTCCAGGGGTTCATGCCCAACGTGGCCCGCCCCGACGTCGACGTCCTCGAGGGCCTGACCACGGCGATCATCGTCGACCAGGAGCGGATGGGGGCCAACGCGCGCTCGACGCTCGGCACGGTGACCGACGTCAACGCCCTCCTGCGGATCCTGTTCAGCCGGCTCGGGACGCCGCACATCGGCACGTCCAAGGCCTTCTCGTTCAACATCGCGACGATCAGCGGCAAGGGCGCCGTGACGATCGAGCGCGGCGACGCGGCGACCACCGAGCGCCGCAGCTTCAGCATCCAGGGCGGCATGTGCCCGCACTGCGAGGGCATGGGCACGGTCAACGACATCGACCTGTCCCAGCTCTACGACGAGTCCAAGACGCTCGCCGACGGCGCGATCACCGTCCCCGGGTACACGGCCGACGGGTGGTCGGTGCGGATCTTCCTCGAGTCGGGCCTCGTGGACCCGTACACGCCGATCCGCGACTTCACGCCCACCCAGCTGCGCGACTTCCTCTACCACGAGCCGATGAAGGTCAAGGTCAGCGGCGTCAACCTCACGTACGAGGGCCTGGTCCCGAAGATCCAGAAGTCGTTCCTGTCCAAGGACCGCGAGGCGATGCAGCCGCACGTCCGGGCGTTCGTCGACCGGGCGGTGACGTTCACGTCGTGCCCGTCGTGCGGCGGGACGCGGCTCAACGAGCTCGCCCGGTCCTCGAAGATCCGCGGGATCAGCATCGCCGACGCCTGCGCGATGCAGATCAGCGACCTGGCGGCGTGGGTCCGTGACCTCGACGAGCCCTCGGTCGCGCCGCTGCTCGCGTCGCTGCGGGACACGCTCGACGCGTTCGTCGAGATCGGGCTCGGCTACCTCTCGCTCGACCGGTCCTCCGGCACCCTGTCGGGCGGCGAGGCGCAGCGCACGAAGATGATCCGCCACCTCGGCTCGTCGCTCACGGACGTCACCTACGTCTTCGACGAGCCCACGATCGGCCTGCACCCGCACGACATCCAGCGGATGAACGACCTGCTCCGGCGCCTGCGGGACAAGGGCAACACCGTGCTCGTGGTCGAGCACAAGCGGGAGGCGATCGAGATCGCCGACCACGTGGTCGACCTCGGCCCGGGCGCGGGCACCGCCGGCGGGTCCGTGTGCTTCGAGGGCACCGTCGAGGGGCTGCGCAGCAGCGGCACCCTCACCGGCCGGCACCTCGACGACCGCGCGTCCCTCAAGCCCGCGGTGCGGGCGCCGTCGGGCGTCCTCGAGGTCCGCGGGGCGAGCGCCCACAACCTGCGCGACGTCGACGTCGACATCCCCCTCGGCGTGCTCGTGGTCGTCACCGGGGTGGCCGGCTCCGGCAAGTCCTCGCTCATCGACGGCTCGATCTCCGGCCGCGAGGGCGTCGTGACGGTCGACCAGGGCGCGATCCGCGGGTCGCGCCGCAGCAGTCCCGCCACCTACACGGGGCTGCTGGATCCGATCCGCAAGGCGTTCGCGGCGGCGAACGGGGTCAAGCCGGCGCTGTTCAGCGCGAACTCCGAGGGCGCCTGCCCGGTCTGCAACGGCGCCGGCGTCATCTACACGGACCTCGCGATGATGGCCGGCGTCGCGACCACCTGCGACGAGTGCGAGGGCAAGCGCTTCCAGGCGTCGGTTCTCGAGTACCACCTGGGCGGCAAGGACATCAGCGAGGTGCTCGCGATGCCCGTCGAGGACGCCGAGGCGTTCTTCGCCGCCGGCGAGGCTCGCACGCCCGCCGCCCGGACGATCCTCGGCCGGATGGCCGACGTCGGGCTCGGGTACCTCACCCTGGGGCAGCCGCTCACCACCCTGTCCGGCGGGGAGCGCCAGCGGCTCAAGCTCGCCACGCACATGTCCGACAAGGGCGGCGTCTACATCCTCGACGAGCCCACGACCGGCCTTCACATGGCCGACGTCGAGCAGCTGCTCGGCCTGCTCGACCGGCTCGTGGACGCCGGCAAGTCGGTCATCGTCATCGAGCACCACCAGGCCGTCATGGCCCACGCCGACTGGATCATCGACCTCGGGCCCGGGGCCGGGCACGACGGCGGTCGCATCGTCTTCGAGGGTCCGCCCGCGGACCTCGTGGCGGCGCGGTCGACGCTCACCGGCGAGCACCTCGCGGCGTACGTCGGCGCCTGAGGCGCGCCGTCGCCCGCTACTCGGCGGCGCTCGAGGGCTCGGCGGTGACGACGACGTCGACGGTGCGGCCCTCGGTCGTGGTCAGGGTGATCGTCACCTCGTCGCCGGCCTCGATCGGCTGGGAGACGTCCTGGAGCAGCAGGTGGGCGGCGCCCGGCTCGAGCGTGATCGAACCCTGCGCGGGCACGACGAGCTCGCCGACCGCCTCGGCGACGAGCTCGCCCGTCGGGCTCTCGCTCGTCTCGTACATCTCGACGTCGCGGGCGACGTCCGTGGTGGCGTCGACGACGACCACCGGGTCCGCGCTCTCGTTGGACAGGACGCCGTAGGCCTGGGTGACGCCGGAGTCGGCGGCGACCACCCAGCCGTCGTCGAGGGTCAGGGAGACGACCGGCCCCTCGGACTCGACGGCCTGCTGGTCCTCGGCCGCGGCGCAGGCCGCGAGCGGGAGCGCGACGGCTGCGAGGGCGGCGACGGCGTAGGCCGGGCGGCGGCGGGTCGACTTCATGCTGACTCCTTCGGGGGTAGGTCTGCTTCTGGTACGGACCTGCGGGCTCCGCGCCCCGGCCGAGCGACCGGCAGGCACCGGAGGCGGCTGAGACGAGCGGGAGCCGCTGGTCTGTACTGGTTCGTACCAGTGGTTCGATGATCGGGGGCACGGGCCCGTGTGTCAACATCGGGGTACGGCGGTGGCGCTGTGGTGAACCTCACAGGACGGCGGGAGGCGACCGTGATGACGACCGAGGTGCTCACGATCGAGACCCGGCACGGGCCCGCCGAGGCCCACCTCTCGCTCGCCCCCGACGCCCGCGGGCTCCTGGTGCTCGGCCACGGCGCCGGCGGCGGGGTCGAGGCGCCCGACCTGCGGGCCGTCACCGACGTCGCGTCCGAGCTGGGCGTCTCCGTCGCCCGGGTCCTGCAGCCGTACCGGGTGAGCGGCCGGGCGGCGCCGCCGCGGGCTCCGACCCTCGACGCGGCCTGGACGGACGTCGTCGACGCGCTGCGGGGACGGACGACGCCGGGGCTCCCGCTC
>JBDIAU010000053.1:0-8889 GCA_039812565.1 Beutenbergiaceae bacterium | reverse complement strand
GGGGGTCATGGGGCGTGGGTGGGCCCCTCGACGTCGCACTCGGCGAGGACCCCTGGCGCGAGTGTGACGTTGAGGGGGTCATGGGGCGTGGGTGGGCCCCTCGACGTCGCACTCGGCGGAGATGCGAGGTGTGGGGCTGGGCGAGGACCCCTGGCGCGAGTGTGACGTTGAGGGGGTCACGGGGCGTAGGTGGGCCCCTCAACGTCGCACTCGGCGGAGATGCGAGGTGTGGGGCGGGTGGCGTGGGGCGGGTGGTGTGGGGCGGGCGGCGGGGGAGGGGGGAGGGGCGGGTCAGCCTCGGCGGACGTCGATCGTGCGGCTCTCGTCCCAGGGGACGGTCCACCCCAGGGCGTCGAAGAGCTCGTCGAGGACGAGGCCCGTGAAGCCCCAGACCACGTGGTCGTCGAGCACGAACGCCGGCGTCCGGCGCACGACGCCGGGCGCCGTGAACACGACGCTGCGCCGTCGAGCGGGGTCCAGCAGGTCGGCGACCGGCGCCCGGAACACCGCCGCCGACTCCCGGTGGTCCACCACCCGCACCGGTGAGGGTCTCGTCCACCAGCCGAGGACCGGCGTCACGAGGTGCCCGGAGAACGGGAGCTCACGGTCTCGCAGGACGCCCAGCACCTCGACGCCGGTGGGGTCGAGCCCGGTCTCCTCCTCCGCCTCACGCAGCGCCGCGGCCACGGGCCCGTCGTCGTGCGGGTCCAGCCGACCGCCCGGGAACGAGACCTGCCCCGGGTGGTGGCGCAACGTGTCCGCCCGCCGGACCAGGAGCACGTCGAGCTCCCGCGCGACGGCGCCCGCCGGGGCGTGCGCGGGCAGGGCGTCGAGCACGCCGAAGAGCACGAGCACCGCGGCCGGGCGCCCGACGCCGCCCCCGCCGCCCGCGCCGACCTCGCCCGCGACCCGCGCGCCGAGGGCGCGCAGCTGGGTGCGCGCCCGGTGGGCGTCAGCGCTCACCGGCGCGCCCGGACGGCGTCCGCGAACGCGGCCAGGCCGGCGCGCGCCGGCCCGTCGAGGCGGTCGAGGTGCCCGGGACCGTCGGCCGCGACCGCGGCCGCCACGTCGGGCGGCAGGCCGCCCGCCATCGTCGGCGTCGCGAGCCACCGGCGCAGGAGCGGCGCGTCGACCTCGAGGTGGAACTGCAGGCCGAGGGCGCTGCCCGCCGTGAACGCCTGGACCGGCGTGACCTCCGTGGTGGCGAGGAGCCTCGCGCCGGCGGGCAGGTCCACCGCGTCGGAGTGCCAGTGCAGCACGGTGGGTCGCGGCCCGAGCGGGTCGAGCACCGGGTGCGGGCCGACGACGTCGACCGGCGCGAACCCGACCTCCTCGCCGTGCGCCCGGTGCAGCGGGGCGCCGAGCGCGACGGCGAGCAGCTGCATGCCCAGGCAGACGCCGAGCACGGGCAGGTCGGCATCCACCGCTGCTGCGAGCAGCCGACGCTCCGCGGCCAGCCCGGGGTGGGCGGCGTCGTCGTCGGCCGTCTGCGGCCCGCCCATGACCACCAGGCCCGCCAGGTCCGCGGGGCCGGGCAGCTCGGGCGCGGCGTCGTCGAGCACGGTCCGGACGTCCCACGGGACGTCCGGGAGCAGGTCCGCGACCAGTCCCGGCGTCTCCCACGGGGCGTGCGTGAGCGCGAGCACCGGACGCCCCGACCTCGACGGTGCCGCCGGCACGGGCGTCACCAGCCGGCCGGCAGGGGCCGGCCCTCCTCGAAGCCCGCCGCGGACTGGATGCCGACGACGGCGCGCGCGGCCAGCTCGGGCAGGCTCGCCGCCCCGGCGTAGGTGCAGGCGCTGCGCAGGCCGGACGTGATGTGGTCGAGGAGGTCCTCGACGCCCGGCCGAGCCGGGTCGAGGTACATCCGCGAGGAGGAGATGCCCTCCTCGAACAGGGCCTTGCGGGCGCGCTCGAACGCGGAGTCGCCGCGGGTGCGGGCGGCGACGGCGCGGGCGGAGGCCATCCCGTAGCTCTCCTTGTACCGCCGGCCCTCGCTGTCGACGTGCAGGTCGCCGGGGGACTCGTGCGTCCCCGCGAACCAGCTGCCGACCATCACCTGCGACGCCCCGGCGGCGATCGCCAGCGCGACGTCGCGGGGGTGGCGGACGCCGCCGTCCGCCCACACGCGGGCGCCGAGCGCACGGGCGCGCTCGGAGCACTCGAGGACGGCGGAGAACTGGGGACGGCCGACGGCGGTCATCATCCGCGTCGTGCACATGGCGCCGGGCCCGACCCCGACCTTGACGATGTCCGCGCCGGCCTCGACGAGGTCCTCGACGCCCGCCGCGGTCACGACGTTGCCCGCGACCACCGGCACGGCCGGCTCGACCCACCGCACGGCCCGGAGCGCCTCGAGCATCTTGGTCTGGTGCCCGTGCGCCGTGTCGACGACGAGGAGGTCGGCGCCGGCGTCGACGAGCGCGCGGGCGCGGGCCCGGACGTCCCCGTTCACCCCGAGGGCGGCGCCGACCCGCAGCCGCCCGCCCGCGTCCAGCGCCGGCCGGTAGATGCTCGAGCGCAGCGCGCCGGTCCGGGTGAGGACGCCGACCAGCCGGTCGCCGTCGACGACGGGCAGGAAGCGCCGCCGGGACGTGTGGAGCTCCTCGAACGCGTCCGCCATCGTCCCGAGCCGGCCGAGCTCGAGGAGCGTGAGCTCGGTGCTCATCACCTGCGAGACCTGGGTGAACTGGTCCACGCCCACGCAGTCCCCGGCGGCGACGACGCCGAGCGGGCGGCGGGCGTCGTCGACGACGACGGCGGCGCCGTGAGCCCGCTTGTCGATGAGGGTCAGGGCCGTGTGGACGGTGTCCCCGGGTGAGACGGTGACGGCCGTCTCGACCACGGGGTGCCGCGACTTCACCCAGGCGATGACGTCGCTGACGACGTCGAGCGGGATGTCCTGCGGGATGACGGCGATGCCGCCGCGCCGGGCGACGGTCTCCGCCATCCGCCGGCCGCTGACCGCCGTCATGTTGGCCACGACCACGGGGATGGTCGCGCCGGTGCCGTCGTCGGTCGACAGGTCGACGTCGAAGCGGGAGGAGACCTCGGACCGGGACGGCACCAGGAAGACGTCGCCGTACGTGAGGTCGTGGGGGGCGTGGTGGCCGGGCAGGAGGCGCATGGGTGGAGCCTACGGTCGTCGCCCCCGCGTGCGGGTCCGTGGGAGACCGCCCGCGGCCCGGGGACGTACAGTGGTGCTCCGCCGAGCCTGCCCGTGCCGGCGTGAGGAGGAGTGCGCATGAGCCTGCTCGACCGCGTCCGGCGTCCGGCCGACCTGCGGGCGATGAGCCCGGCCCAGCTCGACGCCCTCGCCGTCGAGATCCGCACGTTCCTCGTCGAGTCGGTCTCGCGCACGGGTGGGCACCTGGGCCCGAACCTCGGCGTCGTCGAGCTCACCATCGCCCTGCACCGCGTGTTCGAGTCTCCGGCCGACACCCTCATCTTCGACACCGGCCACCAGGCCTACGTCCACAAGCTCCTCACCGGGCGGCACGACTTCTCGGAGCTGCGCCGGCGCGGGGGGTTGTCGGGATACCCCAGCCGCACCGAGTCCGACCACGACGTCGTGGAGAACTCGCACGCTTCGACCGCCCTCTCGTGGGCGGACGGCCTGGCGCGGGCCAACCGGCTGCGCGGCCGCACCGACCGGCACGTGGTGGCCGTGATCGGCGACGGCGCCCTCACCGGCGGCATGGCCTGGGAGGCCCTCAACAACATCGCCGCGGGGCAGGACCGCCGCCTCGTCATCGTCGTCAACGACAACGGTCGCTCGTACGCCCCGACGATCGGCGGCCTCGCGCTCCACCTCGACACGCTGCGCGCCACGCCCGGGTACGAGCGCGTGCTCGAGTGGGGCCGGCACACGCTGCAGCGTGGCGGCCCGCCCGGACGGTTCGCGTTCGACGCGCTCCACGGCCTGAAGAAGGGCGTCAAGGACGTCGTCGCGCCGCAGGTGCTGTTCGAGGACCTCGGCATCAAGTACATCGGCCCGGTCGACGGGCACGACCGCGCGGCCGTGGAGCACGCCCTCGGCCGGGCGCGCGACTTCGGCGGCCCGGTGATCGTGCACGCGATCACCGAGAAGGGCCGCGGCTACGTCCACGCCGAGGCCGACGTCGCCGACCGGTTCCACGCCGTCGGCGTCATCCACCCGGAGACGGGGCTGCCGGTCGCGCCGGCGCGATTCGGCTGGACGTCGGTGTTCGCCGAGGAGATCGTCGCCATCGGCCGCTCCCGTTCCGACGTCGTCGCGATCACGGCGGCGATGCTCGCGCCGGTGGGCCTCGCGCCGTTCGCGCAGGAGTTCCCGGACCGCACGTTCGACGTCGGCATCGCCGAGCAGCACGCCGTCACCTCCGCCGCCGGGCTGGCGTTCGGCGGCCTGCACCCGGTGGTGTGCGTGTACGCGACGTTCCTCAACCGGGGCTTCGACCAGGTGCTCATGGACGTCGCGCTGCACCGCGCGGGCGTCACCTTTGTGCTCGACCGGGCGGGCGTCACGGGCGACGACGGCGCGAGCCACAACGGCATGTGGGACCTGGCGCTGCTGCGGCTGGTCCCCGGGCTGCGCCTGGCCGCACCGCGCGACGAGCCGACGCTCCGCGAGGAGCTGCGCGAGGCCGTCGCCGTCGACGACGGGCCGACGGTCGTGCGCTACCCCAAGGGGGCCCTCCCGGAGCCGATCCCCGCGCTGCAGCGCATCGACGGGGTGGACGTGCTCGCCAAGCATGCGGGGGACGGCTCGCACCGGGTGCTCGTGGTGGGTGTCGGGGCGATGGTCCCGGCCGCGCTCGAGGTGGGGGAGCGCCTGGCGGCGCAGGGGATCGGCGCCACGGTGGTCGACCCACGGTGGGTGCTTCCGGTCCCGGACGCCGTCGTGGACCTCGCCCGCGGGCAGACGCTCGTCGTGACGATCGAGGACGGCCTCGAGGACAACGGGGTGGGCAGCGCGGTGCGCAGCGCCCTCGCCCGGGCGGGGGTGACGGTCCCGGTGCAGAGCCACGGGCTGCCGACGGCGTTCCTGCCGCACGCGAGCCGCCCCGAGGTCCTCCTCGAGGTCGGGCTGCGCGGTCAGGACGTCGCCCGGGAGGCGGCGGCCGCCGTCGTGCGCCTCATGGAGACCGAGCCGGCGTCCTACTGACGTCGCAGTCTCGGCCCAGGTCACGGCCCCGCCGGAGCGACGAGCGACAGCCGCGCGCCCGGCGGCGGGCTCGGCCCTGTGACGCGCGCCACCCCCGCCAGTGGTCCTAGGTCCTAGGGCCCGGTGAGTGGCCCGTCCCTACAGTGGCCCCTACGGCGCCTGCCCAGACGTCGCCGAACCGGCGCACCCGCCGTCCGTCCCATCGAGGAGGCATACCCCCGTGGCCACAAGCACCGTCCACGAGACGACCCCCGCCGCCGAGCAGCACCCTGCGTGGCACTCGTTCGCCGCCGGCCCGTGGCAGACGAACGTCGACGTCCGTGACTTCATCCAGCGGAACTACACGCCGTACGACGGCGACGCGACGTTCCTCGCCGGCGCGACGGAGCGCACGGCGAAGATCTGGGACAAGCTCTCGGAGATGTTCGTCGTCGAGCGCGAGAAGGGCGTGTACGACATCGACCCGCACACGCCGTCGACGATCATCTCGCACGCCCCGGGCTACATCGACGCCGAGAACGAGATCATCGTCGGCCTCCAGACCGACGCCCCGCTCAAGCGCGCGATCATGCCGAACGGCGGCTGGCGGATGGTGGAGAACGCCCTCCAGACGTACGGCTACCCGGTCGACATGAAGGTCAAGTGGATCTACACGAACATCCGCAAGACCCACAACGCGGGCGTCTTCGACGCCTACCCGCCGGACGTCCGCAAGGCGCGCAGCAGCCACATCGTCACCGGCCTGCCCGACGCGTACGGCCGCGGCCGCATCATCGGCGACTACCGCCGCGTGGCGCTCTACGGCGTCGACAAGCTCATCGAGGCCAAGAAGCTCGAGCGGCGCCCGCTGGACACCCAGCGCTCCGTCGAGGACGTCATCCGGGACCGGGAGGAGAACTCGGAGCAGATCCGTGCGCTCACCGAGCTCAAGGAGATGGCGGCCATGTACGGCTACGACATCTCCCGCCCGGCCGCCACGGCTCAGGAGGCCGTGCAGTGGCTGTACTTCGCGTACCTCGCCGCGGTGAAGGAGCAGAACGGCGCGGCCATGTCGCTGGGTCGCACGTCGACGTTCCTCGACTGCTTCCTCAACCGCGACCTCGAGGCCGGCGTCCTCACCGAGACCCAGGCGCAGGAGATCATCGACGACTTCGTCATCAAGCTGCGGATCGTCCGCTTCCTGCGGACCCCCGAGTACGACGCCCTGTTCTCGGGCGACCCGACCTGGGTGACCGAGTCGATCGGCGGCATCGGCGAGGACGGGCGCTCGCTCGTGACCAAGACGTCGTTCCGGTTCCTCCAGACGCTGTACAACCTCGGTCCGGCCCCGGAGCCCAACCTCACCGTGCTCTGGAGCCCGGAGCTGCCCCGCGGCTTCAAGGACTTCTGCTCGCAGGTCTCGATCGACACCTCGGCGATCCAGTACGAGTCGGACGAGCTCATCCGCCCCTGCTGGGGTGACGACGCCGGCATCGCGTGCTGCGTCTCGGCGATGCGGATCGGCAAGCAGATGCAGTTCTTCGGCGCCCGGGTGAACCTGGCCAAGGGCCTGCTCTACGCCATCAACGGCGGGCGCGACGAGATGAGCGGCAAGCAGATCTCGCCCAAGCGCCCCCCGATCATGAGCGAGGTCCTCGACTACGACGAGGTCCGCGCCGCGTTCGACGTCTTCCTCGACTGGCTCGCGCAGACGTACGTGGACGCGCTCAACTGCATCCACTACATGCACGACAAGTACGCGTACGAGCGCATCGAGATGGCGCTGCACGACCGCGAGATCCTGCGGACGCTCGCCTGCGGCATCGCCGGCCTCTCGGTGGCCGTCGACTCCCTGTCGGCCATGAAGTACGCGACCGTCCGCCCCGTGCGGGACGAGACGGGCCTCGCGGTCGACTACGTGGTCGAGGGCGACTTCCCCAAGTTCGGCAACGACGACGACCGCGTCGACTCGATCGCCGTCGAGCTCGTCGAGTCGTTCATGGGCAAGATCCGCCAGCAGCCGACCTACCGGCAGTCGCTGCACACGCAGTCCGTGCTCACGATCACGTCGAACGTCGTGTACGGCAAGCACACGGGGAACACCCCGGACGGCCGCCGCGCCGGTGAGCCGTTCGCCCCGGGCGCCAACCCGATGAACGGCCGCGACACGCACGGCATGCTCGCGAGCGCGCTCTCGGTGGCCAAGCTGCCGTACGAGGAGTCGCAGGACGGCATCTCGCTCACCAACACGGTCGTGCCCTCGGGTCTCGGCCGCACCAAGGAGGAGCAGGTCACCAACCTCACGGGCCTCCTGGACGCGTACATGGGCAGCAACGGCTACCACGTGAACATCAACGTGCTGAACCGGGACACCCTGTACGACGCCATGGAGAACCCGGAGAAGTACCCGCAGCTCACCATCCGGGTCTCGGGGTACGCGGTGAACTTCGTCCGCCTCACCCGGGAGCAGCAGCTCGACGTCATCTCCCGCACGTTCCACGGCGGGATGTGAGTCATCCCCTCGCCCGGCGTTAGCCTGGGCGTGGACACGTGGCACCGAGGGGGGAGAACGGCATGAGCACGACGGCGAAGTCGGCCAGCCCGTTCCCCACCCTCGGTGCCACGTCGCCGTTCCTGCCGGGGCGCGACGCCCTGCGGGACCGGCACGTCGAGCTCGACCAGATCCGCTCCGGCGAGATGGGCTCGGTCCACTCGTGGGAGCTCGTCACCGCCGTCGACGGGCCGGGCACCCGGCTGACCTTCTTCCTCGCCGGCTGCGGCCTGCGCTGCCAGTACTGCCACAACCCGGACACCTGGCAGAAGCGCAACGGCACGCTCATGTCGATCGACGAGGTGTCGGCGCGGATCCTGCGCTACAAGGCCGTGTTCAAGGCGACCGGCGGCGGCGTCACCCTCTCGGGCGGCGAGCCGATGATGCAGGCCGCGTTCGTGCGGCAGATCTTCCGGGTGTGCCGGGAGAACGGGATCCACACCGCGCTCGACACCTGTGGCTTCCTCGGGGTCCGCGCGACCGACGACATCCTCGCGGACCTCGACCTCTGCCTCCTCGACGTGAAGTCCGGCCTGCCGGAGACGTACCGGCTCGTGACGACGCGCGAGCTCGAGCCCACCCTGGTCTTCGGTCGGCGCCTGGCCGAGCGCGGCGTGCGCACCTGGGTCCGGTTCGTCCTCGTCCCCGGCCTCACCGACGCGGTGGACAACGTCGACGCCGTCGCCGACTACGCGGCGTCGATCGGCTCGGTCGTCGAGCGCGTCGAGGTCCTGCCGTTCCACCAGATGGGCCGCGAGAAGTGGCACGAGCTCGGGCTGCCGTACCAGCTCGAGGACGCCAAGCCGCCGTCGTACGAGCTGCTCGAGCGGGTCCGCCAGCAGTTCCGCGAGCGGGGCCTGACGGTCTACTGAGGCCGGCTCGCGACGCCGGGCGCGAGGAACCGCCGCCCGGTCACCCGCTGCGCCGCGCCACACCGGTCCAGGTAGGGCGTGATCCCGCCGAGGAACCCGGGCCAGCCCGCCCCGAGCACCATCGCGAGGTCCACGTCCTGCGGCTCCGCGACGACGCCGTCGTCGAGCAGGAGCCGCACCTCCTGCGCGAGCGCGTCCTGGACGCGGCGCAGCAGCCCGGCCTCGTCCAGGGGCGTGCCGGGCCGGGAGCCGAACCGCGAGGCGATGCCCGGGTCGACCGGCGAGGTGGCCTCGGGCCGGCCCTGGAAGCGCACGAACGGCTGCCCGTCGCGCACGAGCGA
>JBDIAU010000052.1:0-8894 GCA_039812565.1 Beutenbergiaceae bacterium | reverse complement strand
AGGCTCACCGCGAGGATCGCGTTGGCGCCGGCGTCGGCGACGAGGGCGACCGGACCGACGACGGCCACGGCGTACGGGTGGGAGTCGAGCTCGCCGGTGTAGGACGCCGGGAAGCCGACCGCGCCGAGCTCGGCGACGCACTGCGGGTTCGCGGCGACGTCGGCGGCCGAGAGCCCGTACGACTGGCCGCCGTCGGGGTTGTTCGCGTCCTCGTAGGCACCGAGCTGGTCCGTGACGGTCCGGACGGTGCCGTTGCTGTCGATGGAGCGCAGGGCTCCCGCCAGCGGCCTCGGGTCCTCCGGGCCGGCGCCCTGGCTCTCCACGAAGTAGAGCGTCGATCCGCGGTGGTCCGAGCCGGCGACGTCCCACTCCGGGTTGCCGTCCCCGTCGACCGGCGAGGCGTAGACGGTCGACGTCGCCCCTGACCGCGTGACGGCGGTCAGGCGGCCGCCGAACTCCTCGGAGACCGTCACCGTCGCGCCCGGCCCCACCGAGAGGTGCAGCGGGCCGACCAGTCCCTCGGCCAGGATGCTGGGGCCGGGCGGCGGCGCCGTGGCGGGCGCGGCGACCGCGGCGCCCGCGGGGACCATGAGCAGCAGCGCGGCTGCGGCGGCGAGCGCGGGAATCCTCATCGAGACCTCCTGGTCCGACGCCGGAGAGGCCGGCGTCCTCGGTGTCGCCCCCCGACGGACGCTAGACCCGCGTCTCAGGTCGGGCTATGGGTGGTCTCGCAGAGTGGTCAGGTGACGTGCGGGTCACCAGACGTCGCCGTCGCGCCAGTCGCAGGTCAGGGGGGCGTCGAGGTCGAGGGCGACGCCGAGGGGCAGGACGAGGACGGCGCCCGCCTCGTCGGGCGTGGGCACCGTCCCGGCAGGCGTCAGCGCCCGCAGCGGTCCGCGCCAGACCTGCCAGCCCCGACCGGTGTACAGGGGCAGGGCCTCGTCGGTCGCACCGAGCGCCGCGACGTCGTACGCCCGGCGGGCGACGCCCTCGAGCGCCGTCATGACGGCGGTGCCCAGGCCGCGGCGCCGCCGGTCGGCGCGCACGGCCACCGCCTCGACGTATCCCGCCCGCAGCGCGCGGCCGCCGTGCAGGAGCCGGCGCTGGACCACCGAGCCGTGGGCGACGACGTCCGAGCCCTCGGTGACGAGCGCGTGCACGCCACCCAGGGCGTGCTCCCAGTCGTCGTCCTCGAGGTCGTCGAACGCGCCGTCGAGGAGGCGGCGGATCGCGCCCCGCGTTCCGGCGTCGAGCTCGTGGGTGTGGCGCAGGCGGACGGCGGCGGCGGTCATGGGGGCATCTTCGCCCGGCCGGGCCCGGCGGGGGCCGGGAACGGGTCGTGCCCGCACCCCCGAGCGCCCATTGATCAAAGTGCGTGGTGAAAAAGAAGAGGACACTATTGCCCCCTCATCAAGCACGAGAAAGAACCGACAGCATGGGTGTGAAAGCGCGGCGGTCGGCGATTCTGCGAATGTGTTCCGCTGCTGTCGTGGCGGTGGCGCTCGCGGGCTCCGCCGCTGCACCAGGCGTCGCCGCCGTTCTCCCCACGGCTGATCCGATCGGTCAGATCGACCAGGTCAGCGTGGAGCCGGGTGGGGTCACGGCCCGTGGTTGGGCGGTCGACGCCGATGCCGCGACCTCGCCGATCATCGTGCAGATGTTCGTGGACGGCCGCGCGTTCACGATGACGTGGGCCAAGGCGGACCGTCCGGATCTCGCCGTCGCATACCCGGCGCTCGGACCGCTGCACGGCTTCTCCCTGAGCATGTCGGTGCCGGCGGGTCCTCACACCGTCTGTGTCTACGCCGTCAACGCGGGACCGGGAACCAGCACCAGCCTCGGGTGCCGGTCGGTCGACGTCCCGGACCACGACCCGGTCGGCCAGGTGGATCGCGTGACCGCCGAGCCGGGTCGCGTGGTGGCGAGAGGCTGGGCAGCGGACCCCGACAGCCCGGAGCCCGTCGTCGTCCAGGCGTACGTCGACTGGCGGGCCAACGCCCTCGGTCGCGCCGGAGAGGCTCGGCCGGACGTGGCGCGCGCCCTGCCGTGGGCCGGGGCCGCGCGGGGCTACTCCGTTGCCGTGGACGCGCAGCCCGGGGACCACACGGTCTGCGTCTACGCCGTCAACGTCGGTTCCGGCGCCAGTCGGGAGATCGGCTGCCGACGCGTGACCGTCCCGGGCCACGACCCGATCGGCAACGTCGAGACGGTGACCGTCGACGGCGGTCGCGTCACGGCGACCGGGTGGGTGATCGACCCGGACACCGCCGGGCCTGTGATCGCGCAGCTCTACGTCGACGGGTCGAGCACCATGACCTGGGCCTCCACGAGGCGGACGGACGTCGCCGGCGTGTACCCCTGGGCCGGCGCCGAGCACGGCTTCACGCTCAGCCTCGACGTCGCGCCCGGTGCGCACCGGGTGTGCGTCTACGGGATCAACCACGGCCCCGGCGCGAGTCGCGCGCTCGGCTGCCGCACGACCTCGGGTCCGCCGTTCTTCGTCTACGGGTCGCTGCGGACCGGGCAGAGCGGGTACCACCTTCTGGCGGGACGGACCGTGCGCCAGACCGAGACCCGGATGCCCGGGCTCGACCTGTACCGACGCAGCGGCTCGGCCTACCCGTACGCCGTGCCCAACGAGGCCAACGCCGCCGGCGTCGTCGGCGAGGCGATGGACGTCACGCCCTCCCTCTACGCCTCGACCGTCGTGAACCTCGACCGGTACGAGCGATACAACCCCGGGCTGCCACCGGAGAACCAGATCTACGTGCGCGAGCTGCGGACGACGCGGGAGGGGCGCGCCGCCTGGGTCTACGTCGCCGGACCGCGGCAGGCTCAGTACCTGCGGTCGGTGGGCATCCTCGTCACGAGCGGAGACTTCCTCAGATGGTGATGACAACCCTCGAGCGCCGCAGCAGGCTCAGGGCACCCCGCGCCGTGCTGCTCTGGTCCGTCGCGGCCGCCGTGGTGGCTCTGGGCGTGGGTTCGGCAGCGCTCGCACCGTCGGCGACGGTGGCGGCCGCGCGCGCCCCCGCCGACGGTGCGGCCGTCGCCGAAGCCGTGCCGTCCGACGTGGCCGGGTCCGGTGCGGAGGTCGTGGTGGGCGAGACCGGCAACGTCGAGAAGCGGGAGGGCGAGGCGGCAGGGCTCACGGACGAAGCGGGGCGTCACGCGTACTTCTCGATCACCGTGGAGGGCGTGTCCGTCCGGTCGTCGTGCCCGGCTCGTGCCGCGTCCGTCAGCCGTCCTGACAGGCGCTACTTCCTCGCCGTCGACGTGTCCGCCTCGATGTCGGCCGAGATCGTCGGTGTGGTCGACGGGGGAGCGGACGTGTTCATGCCCGTCACGGCCGACGCGTTCCGCGTGCTCGATGCGGACGGCGTCGAACGCGGCGGGCCGAGCCCCGCGGCGTGGGCCTGCTTCGACGAGTCCGACCTCGCAGCGCCCTTCGTCGCCCCGGGTGAGTCCACCCGCGGCATCGTCGTCCTCGAGAGCGACGTCGCCACGGGCTGGGTCGCCTACCAGCCCGTGCCGGGGAGTGGGTGGCAGTGGGCGTTCGAGGAGTGACGGCAGGGCTGAGCGCGCTCGCCCTCAGCCTCGTCCTGGTCGGTTGCGCCGCGGACGGCCGCGGGCCGAGCGTCACCACCCCACCCGTGGCTACGAGCGAGGGTCCGGCTGTCTCGCCCCTCGGTGCCCCCGTCGCGCTGGCGGCCGCCGACGGTCGCGAGGTGTTCGTGACGGTCGAGTCCGTCGACGTGACGGCGACGTGCCCGGGGCGGTCCGAGCCCACACTGCGGGCCGAGCTCGGCTTCTTCGTCGTCCTCGACGTCGCCGTCCGGGTGGCCGAGACGCCCATGAGCACGACCGCCGACGCCCTGCCCATCTCGGCCGAGGACTTCGCGGTCGTCGATGCGGACGGGACCCGCCAACCGATCTCCTCGACGCAGACGTCGTGGGCCTGCTTCGAGGACTCGGAGCTTCTCGAGCCGTTCGTGGCGGCAGGAGTGACCGCACAGGGGAACGTCGTGCTCGACTCGCGCTCCCGCCACGGCGTCGTCATCCTCGAGCTGCCCGGAGTCGGCACCGCCGCCTGGGCCTTCTGACGGCCGGGCCCGGCGTGGACGCTCGCGGCCCGGGCCGTCCGGCTGCGCCAGCATGGGCCGGGTGGACGCAGCGACCCCGAGCGACGACGTCGTCGCCTGGCTCCTCGACGGGGATCCGGCGATCCGCTGGCAGGTGCTGCGCGACCTGCTCGACCGGCCCGCCGCGGAGGTCGACGCCGAGCGCGACCGGGTCGCCGCCACCGGGTGGGGTGCGGCGCTCCTCGCGCGCCAGGACCCCGACGGGCGCTGGGCCGGCGGCCTGTACCGGCCGCACTGGACGGGCACGCACTACACGCTCCTGCTCCTGCACCGCCTGGGGCTGCGCTCCGGGCACCCGGCCGCCGTCCGGGGCGTGCAGGCCCTGCTCGACGGAGCCGAGGTGCACCCTGGCGGCGGCCTGACGTTCACGGACAGCACCGCCCGCCATCCCGAGGCCTGCATCACGGGCATGGTCCTGCACCTCGCCGCGGCGTTCGGCGTGCACGACCCGCGGGTCGAGGACGCGGTGGCGTGGCTGACCGGGCAGAACCTGCCGGACGGCGGCTGGAACTGCGAGTCCGTCGTCTCCACGA
The DNA here is from genome assembly GCA_039812565.1 of Beutenbergiaceae bacterium. Lineage (GTDB taxonomy): Bacteria > Actinomycetota > Actinomycetes > Actinomycetales > JAHECE01 > JAHECE01. The sequence continues at coordinate 4,219 of JBDIAU010000052.1, read as the reverse complement.
CCCGTCACGGCTCGTTCCACACGACCGGGCACGTGCTCGAGGGCCTGCTCGCCTACGGCGACGCGGGCGGCGCCCGGCGCGTCGGCCAGGCGGTCGCCGAGGGTCTGCGGTTCCTCCTCGACCACCGGCTCTTCCGCAGCCACCGCACCGGTGCCGTGGTGAGCGACGATCTCCTCCGGTTCCCGTTCCCGCCGCAGTGGCGCTACGACGCGCTGTGCGGCCTGGAGATCGCCCGGGCGGCCGGGGCCGGGCGCGACCCGCGGCTGGCGGACGCGATCGACGTGCTGCGGGCGCGGCGCGGGCCGGACGGGCGCTGGGCGGTGGACCCGCCGCTGCCGGGTGAGGTGTGGCAGGAGCTCGAGAGGCCGGGACCCGGCCGCTGGACCACGCTGCGGGCGCTGCGCGTCCTGCGGTGGTGGGACGGCGACGGGTCGGACTGAGGGGAGTCGGAACATGGGTCAGGTCGTGCAGGTGGTCGGGTCCCTGCTCATCCTCGGAGCGTTCGCGGCGGCGCAGCGCGGCTGGCTGGACCAGCGCTCGTTCGCCTACCTCTGGATGAACCTCGTCGGGTCCGCGGTGCTCGCGGTGGAGGCGCTGATCCTGCGCCAGTGGGGATTCCTCCTGCTCGAGGGCGTGTGGGCGCTCGTCTCGCTCGCCGGCCTCGTCGCCGCCTGGCGACGGCGGAGGGCCGCGACGCCGGAGGCCGGCGCCGCACGGCCGCTGCACTAGACCCGGCGTCGCCCCCGGACCGGTCGAGACCGGCGCGTGCGCTGACGCACACATCCGGGACGGGTGGGGTACGTGAGCAGGCCTGACGGGCTCCCGGGGGGCCATGTGGTCCCGGATGTGTGCGTGGGTTCACCGCGCCTCAGGCCGCGGGCTCCACCGGCGCCGCGGGCCGGACGTCGAGGCGGGTGATGCGCCGCCCGGCCACCTCCGCGACCCGGACCACGTGGCCGTCCGCGCGGACCGCGTCGCCGACGCGTGCGAGCCGGCCGAGGCGGTCGAGCACGAACCCCGCCGCCGTCTCGTACGGCCCGTCGGCCAGCGTCACCCCGGTGCGCTCCGCGAACTCCTCGATGGTCAGGCCCGCGTCGACGAGCACCGCGCCGTCCGGCCCGGGCGGCGACGCCGGGGCGAGCACGTCGTGCTCGTCGCGGATGTCGCCGACGAGCTCCTCGACCAGGTCCTCGAGCGTGACGATGCCGTCCGTGCCGCCGTACTCGTCGACCACGACGGCGATGTGCACGCCCTCGCCGCGCATCCGGGACAGCGCCGGCAGCACGTGGTTCGTCCCGGGCAGGTGGAGGATCTCGCGGACGTAGCCGTCCAGGGGATCGGCGGGCGGGGCGTCGAGCAGGTCGCGGACGTGCACGAACCCGCGCACGTCGTCGACGTCCTCGCCGAGCACCGGGTACCGGGAGTACGGGTGGGCGGTGATCATCGCCGCCGCGCGGGCGACCGTGAGGCCGCCGGGCAGGAAGGTCACGTCGGCGCGGGGGCGCATGACGGCGCTCAGCGACCGGTCCGCCGCGTCGAGGACGTCGGTGAGGATGCGGCGCTCGTCCTCGGCCAGCTCGGTGTGCGCGAGCACGAGGTCGCGGAGCTCCTCCTCCGTGACCTGCTCCGCCGTCCGCCGCGGGTCCCCGCCGAGGAGGCGCACCACCGCGTCCGTGGAGACGGAGAGCAGCCAGATGACCGGCCGCAGGAGCCGCGCGAAGCGGTCGAGCGGTGGCGCCACCGCGACGGCGACGCCCGCGGCGCTCTGCAGCGCGAGCCGCTTCGGCACGAGCTCGCCGAGGACGAGGGAGAGGTACGCGATGAGCAGCGTCATCACCGTCAGCGCGACCCCGTCCGCCCAGGTCGCGGGCACGCCGAGGGCCTCGATCGCGGGGATGACGTCCGGCGCGAGCGTGGCCGCCCCGTAGGCGGCGGAGAAGAACCCGGCGACCGTGACGCCGATCTGGACGGCGGCGAGGAACCGGTTGGGGTCGCGGGCGACGGCCGCCGTCCGGGCACCGCGCCGGCTGCGCCGCTCGAGTCCCCGCAGCTGGCTCTCGCGCAGCGAGACGAGCGCGATCTCGGTCCCCGCGAACACCCCGCCGACGAGGACGAAGACGAGCACGAGCGCGACGTTGAGCACCGTGTCCTGGTCCATCAGGCCCGCCACCCCGCTCGCGCACGCGCTGCTCGGCTCGGGGGCGGGCCGTCGGTACTCCAGGGATCGTTCATGACCCGAGTACACGGAGTGCGCGGCATTGTCGTCAAGACGTCTGCGCGCGGACGCGTCGACGGTCCGTCGAGGCAGGCGTGGGGTCAGGCCGCGCGGCCGCCCCGGGGGCGTCCGGGCCGCAGACGCATCGGGGCGCGGTGGCGGACGCCGGCCGCGCACTCGGGGCACGCGTCGGGGTCCTCGGGGTTGAACGGCACCGGGAGCAGCACCCGGACGCCGGCCCCGCAGACGGTCGGCTCGGTGGACGCGACGCTGAGGAAGCCGGGCGTGCCGCGCTCGCCCTGGCGCTGCGTCGCGAGAGTCGCGGTCGCGTGCACGGGGCCGGGCTCCCGCGGCAGGGCGGGCACGAGGTCGCCGACGTTCGCGCCCGCGACGTGCTCGTACCGCTCGAGCGAGGCGCGGTAGACGCGCCCCTGGGTGTCCCGGTACTTCATGCGGCGATGATGGACCGGGTGTGCGACGCCGCCGTGTCGCCCGGGTGAACGGCGCGTGGCGGCGCCGCTCAGGGGCCCGTGGTGGTCCCGTGCGCCACGCAGCGCGCCGTCCACGCGGTGGGCAGGACCTGGACGACCATCCGCCGGGCGCAGCGCGAGCAGTACCGCGGCGGCTCCAGGGTCGCCCGGCGGTCGCACGCGTCGTGCCCGCCGGCGGCGAGCTCCTGGCCGCACTGCCCGCACCAGCGCTCGACGTCGACGGCGCCCCCGCCCGACGTCCCGCCGGCCGCGGCGCGGTTCGTCATCGCCCCGCCTCAGAGGGTGGCGCTGAGCGCCTTCACGGGCATCGCCAGCTCCTCGAGCAGCTCGAGGTCCGCCGTGGCGGGCCGCCCGAGGGTCGTGAGGTAGTTGCCGACGATGACGGCGTTGATCCCGCCGAGCAGGCCCTGCTCGGTGCCCAGGTCGCCGAGCGTGATCTCCCGGCCGCCGGCGAAGCGCAGGATGGTCCGCGGCAGCGCGAGCCGGAAGGCCGCGATCGTGCGCAGCGCGTCGCGGGAGTCGAGGACGGGCAGGTCGCCGAACGGCGTGCCCGGCCGGGGGTTGAGGAAGTTCATCGGCACCTCGTCCGGTCCGAGCTGCGCGAGCTGGGCCGCGAACTCAGCCCGCTGCAGGGGCGTCTCGCCCATGCCGATGATCCCGCCGCAGCACACCTCCATCCCGGCGTCGCGGACCATCGTGAGCGTCTCCCACCGCTCCTCCCACGTGTGGGTGGTGACCACCTGCGGGAAGTAGGAGCGCGCCGTCTCGAGGTTGTGGTTGTAGCGGTGCACGCCCATCTCGGCGAGCTCGTCGACCTGCGCCTGCGTGAGCATGCCGAGGGAGCACGCGACGTTGATGTCGACGGCCGCGCGGATCGCGGCGACGCCCTCGCGCACCTGGCGCATGAGGCGCGCGTCGGGTCCGCGGACGGCGGCGACGATGCAGAACTCCGTGGCACCCGTCTCCGCGGTCTCGACGGCGGCGCGCACGAGCGCCGGGACGTCCAGCCACGCGGCGCGCACGGGGGACGAGAACTGGCCGGACTGGCTGCAGAAGTGGCAGTCCTCGGGGCACCCGCCGGTCTTCACCGAGACGATGCCCTCGACCTCCACCTCGGGCCCGCACCAGCGCATCCGCACCTCGTGCGCGAGCTGCAGCAGCTCGGGGAGCTCCTCGTCGGGCAGGGCGAGGACGGCGCGGAGCTCGGGCTCGCCGAGCCCCTCGCCGTCGTGCAGCACCTGGCGGCGGGCGTGGTCGAGGACGGGGCTGGTCACGGGCCCTCCCGGGGGTCGAGGTGGGAGCGGAAGGCGGCGGCGTCGAACGTGCCGCCGAACGCGGGGCCGAGGCCGGCCCGCGCGGTGGTGAGGAAGGCGTCGGGGTCGAGGAGGGCGGCGCCCTCGGGCAGCGCGCCGTCGAGGTCCCGCCCGGCGATGCGTTCGAGGTCGCCGACGTCGCAGCGGCACGCGAGGTCCGGGAACGCCGGCCAGGAGCCGACGACGAGCCCGGCGAGCGC
>JBDIAU010000051.1:0-8945 GCA_039812565.1 Beutenbergiaceae bacterium | reverse complement strand
GGGGTCCAGCTGTTCACGCAGCTCACCGGTCTCATCGAGCCCGACGCCGGCTCGGGTCCGACGGACGCGACCGGGCCCACGGGCGCAGGCCCGGCGGACTAGAGCGACGCCGGGCGGTCACGCCGCCCAGTCGCCGAGCGCGCCCTCGAGGGCGCCGAGCACGCTCTCCGCGAGGGGCTCGCGCTCGTGCGCCGGGCACCCCGCCTCCACCCAGTGCAGGCAGACCGCGTCGAGGAAGCCGCCGAAGCCCCAGAGCGCGTACTCGTGCCGGCGCGTCGTGCTCGGGGCGAGGATCTCGCGCAGCCGCTCGACGTGCTCGCGCCGGGCCTCGCGGCGCAGGTCGGCGGCGGCCGCGGGCTCCGCCCCGGGCCCGCGCAGGGGCGCGGCCCACGCCCGGGGGTGGCGGGCCACGGTGTCGAGGTAGACGTCCACGACCACCCGGACCCGGTCGCGCGCCGAGGCGCCTGCGGGCAGGGCGCCGATCGCGTCCGCCTCGCGAGCCACGAACTCGTCGAGTCCGGCGCGCAGGACCGCCGCGTAGAGCTGGTCCTTCCCGCTGAAGTACCGGTAGACGAGCGCCTCGGACGCGCGGGCCTCCGCGGCGACGGCGGCGACGGTCACGTCGCCGTACGGGCTGCGGCCGAATGCAGCGCCCGCCGCGGTGAGGATCGCCTCGCGGCGGGCGTCCGGGTCGAGCCGTCGGCGGGGTCGCTGGTCGATGCGTGCCATGCGGTCCAGTCTAGTGAGGTATCCTCACTAGAGTTGCTGAGTCGCACTCACTAGGAGTTTCGAGATGAGCTGGGCCGAGAACACGCTCTGGTGGCACCTCTACCCGCTGGGGTTCTGCGGTGCGCCGATCCGCTACGCCGACCCGGAGCCGGGGCCGCGCCTGCTGCGGCTGCTGCCGTGGCTCGACCACGCCGTGGACCTGGGCGCCGGCGGCCTCCTGCTCGGGCCGGTGTTCGCCTCGCAGACGCACGGCTACGACACCGTCGACCAGTACCGCATCGACCCCCGCCTGGGCGGCGACGCCGACTTCGACACCCTCGTGGCCGCGTGCCGCGAGCGCGGCCTGCGCATCGTCCTCGACGGCGTCTTCAGCCACGTCGGCCACGGCCACCCGCTCGTCGGCGAGGCGCTGCGCGACGGGCCCGACAGCCACGCCGCGCAGCTCGTCGACATCGACTGGCAGGCGCCGGGCGGCCCGCAGCCGCGGGTGTTCGAGGGCCATGGCGCCCTCGCCCGCCTGCGCCACGCCACCGACGCGACTGCCGACTACGCCGTCGACGTCATGACCCACTGGCTGGCCCGCGGCGCCGACGGCTGGCGCCTCGACGCCGCGTACTCCGTCGACCCGGCGTTCTGGGCGCGCGTGCTCCCCCGCGTGCGGGCCGCGGCACCGGAGGCGTGGTTCCTCGGCGAGGTCATCCACGGGGACTACCCCGCCTTCGTCGCCGCCTCCGGCGTCGACACCGTCACCCAGTACCAGCTGTGGAAGGCGATCTGGTCGAGCCTGCGCGACCGGAACTTCTTCGAGCTCGACCACGCGCTGCGCCGGCACGGGGAGATGCTCGAGCGGTTCGTCCCGCAGACGTTCGTCGGCAACCACGACGTCACGCGGATCGCCAGCGCCGTCGGCACCGACGCCGCCCTGGTCGCCACCGCGGTCCTCCTCACGGTCGGCGGCACGCCGTCCGTCTACGCGGGCGACGAGCTCGGCATGCGCGGCGTCAAGCGGGACCGGGTGGGCGGCGACGACGCGGTGCGCCCCGCCTTCCCGCCCGCCCCCGCGCCCGACGCCGCCGCGCAGCGCGTCCTCGACGCGCACCGGGAGCTGGCGCGGATCCGTCGGGAGCGCCCGTGGCTGACCCGCGCGGTCACCGAGACCGTCTCCCTCGGCAACACGCGGTACGTCTACCGGGCGCGCTCCCGCGACGGCCATGAGCACCTCGACGTCACGCTCGACGTCACCGCCGGGGCGCACGTCGCCGTACGCGACGGCGCCGGGCACGTCCTGTGGCAGCTGGGCGCCGCGGACGCCGCCTAGCGTCCTCCCACGCCGAACGCGGGGTTGTGGTGATCATCCGGCCGGATGAACACCACAACCCCGCGTTCGGCGAGAGGGGTGGAGGTCAGCCCACCACGCGGTAGGCGCGCGCCTCGCCCGGGGCGAGGTTCTCGAGGCGGTGGAAGAACCCGTTGTGCGAGAGCAGCCGGTCCTCCTCGGCGACGCTCCCCACGCTCGAGTACTCGGCGAGGAGCTCCACCTCGGGCGGCAGGGCGGGGATGCCGAAGTATCCCGAGTCCTTCTCGAGGTCGTAGTTGACGAGGAAGACGAACCGCGGGTGCTCGGCCTGCGTCCACGCCACGGTGCCGCGCAGGGTGGTGGCGTCCGGCGGGATGAGCCAGCGCGTGGTGCTCGTCCCGATCTCGGGGAGGACCCGCTCGGCCGTCCGGTGCATCGCGGTCAGGCCGGCGAAGAGCGCATCGTTCTCGCCCCAGATGAACCGCTCGCCGAACCGGGCCTTGGACGGGTAGAGGTTCGACTCGCCGACCTCCTTGAACACGAAGAGCTTCGTGTACCGCTCGTTCTCGACCGGCTCGAGGTGGACGTCGCGGATCTCGAACCCGAGCCCCACGTACGACGGCATGTCGGTGAGGAACAGCGCGGTGAACATCCGCGCCTCGTTCCCCGCGACGTAGAACTCGTCGAACCGCGGGTCGTCCTTGTCGGCCGTCATCACGGTGAACGACGGCGCGCAGCGCCGGGTGACGAGGTCGTCGAGGTAGCGCCGGAGCTGGCGGAGGAAGTCGGGGCTGCCCACCACGCAGGACTGCAGGTCCCCGAGCGTGGCGTCGGCCAGCGACGCCTCGAGGTGGTCCTGCTCCTCGCCGAACCCGAACACGTCCCGGGCCGGCAGGAAGGTCTCGGCGAAGTAGCCGAACCAGGGCGCGTCCTGCGTCCGCTGGACGTGCAGCTTGACCGAGCCGAGGATGTCGTAGAACTCGTCCACGTCGTTCGGGACGCCGTCGGGCCGCATCTGCACGTGCGACATGTCGCCGCGCATGAAGTCGAAGTTGCCGATGTGACGGGTGCGGCCGTAGCTGCGCCACACGTAGTCCCACACGTGGTGGCGCGGACGGTCGAAGTCGATCTCCCAGTTCGCGTTGTCGTCGCGGTTCTCGTAGAGCTTGTACCGCGCGAGCGGCGAGAACACCCGCGAGAACGGCCCTGGGACCTCGATGACGTAGTCGGACCACTCGAGCCCGTCGTCGTCGATGACCACGGCCGTGGGGTCGGGGTCCACCTGAACCCCGCGGAACGGCACGCCCATCGTGGCCGGGACCGGCTCGAGGCCGAGGTCCTTGAGGCGGCGCAGCAGCGCCTTGCGGCGGGCGATCCGGCCGAACAGGTCGCCCCGCTCGCCGAACAGCAGCCGCAGCCGGTCGGCCTCGTCCATCCCGAAGAGCGCGGCGGCGCTGAAGGGCACCGTCAGGTCAGAGACGGCGCTGCCCGCGTCGCGGACCCAGTGGAAGACCACCTGCGCCACGTGGTCGACGAGCGCGTCGGAGTGGTCGACCACCCGACGGTCCACCACGCGCATCCACTCGAACAGGTCCGGGTTGGCCAACGCCGGCTCGGAGTACCGGTCGGTGTGCGGGATGACGTCGAGGCCGATCGACTTGCCCATGACGTGGACGAGGTTCGCCACCGCCCGGAGCTGCCGCTCGGTCGAGTCGAGGTGCGGGGCGAGCTCGTACAGCTCGTCGGAGAAGTACTCCGTGCTGAGGTTGAACCCCGCCATGCCGTACAGGCTCGAGACGACGCCCGGCTCCCAGATCGGCAGGAGGTGGATCGAGTCGAGCGCCGCCGGCATGGTCAGCGCGTACTTGACGACACCCGCCCAGTCGCCGACGGTGCGGACGTTGATGCCGACCATGTTGGAACGCTTGATCCACGACGAGTCCGGCTCGCCGGCCCGGGGCGAGCGCACGGCCTCGGGGAGCTCGGCCAGCGGCCGGTCCAGGTCGACGGCGGCCTCCGAGAGCGCGACGTCGACGGCGTCGCCCCACCGGGCGCGGAGGATGTCCAGGACGGTCGCCAGCGGGGTGGCGAGGGCGTCCTGCGGCCGGAGCCCGGCGAGGAAGGACGCGGAGCCCCCGACGTACTCTGCCTCGCCGGGCAGCGGCCTGCCCGTCATACCTTCACGAACTCCACGTCGTACTCGCGGGTGATGACGACGTCGGCGTTCTCGCGGAACTTCGAGATGATCTCGTGCTCCGTCTCGAGGACCTTCTCGATGAAGGGGTCGAACGCCTCGCGCGCCCGCTTGGCCCGGTGCTCCATCGTCTCGAGCCGGTTGCGGGCGATGAAGACGCGGCGGTCCACGTTGTCGCACAGCGCCGTGTAGACGCCCTCGGCGATGACCACCTCGGCGCCCTCGAGCGAGATGGTCTCCTCGGTGATCTGGTTCTCGTTGTAGAGCACCAGCGGCTTGGTGAGGAACTCGGCACCGGTCTTCGCCTGGCCGAGGTGCTCGCTGAGGAGGTCGATGCGGACCTCGGTGGTGCCGACCCACGCGAAGTTCGCCCGACGCGCAGCGTCGTTCGACTTCGGGGGGAGCACGTAGTAGTCGTCCTGGTGCAGGACCGCGGCGACGACGCCGTGTCCCTTGAGGGCCTCTGCCAGAGCCAGGCCGGTCTCCGACTTGCCGCTGCCGGACTCGCCGGACACCGTGATGGTGTAACGGGAGCCGCTCGCCCTGATCTCGTCGATCAGGCGGTCGATGATCAGACCGGCCGCGCGTCGGTGTTCTTCGCCGATGAGAATGATGTCGCCTTCCACGCCGGGGAGCATACGGACGACGGGGGCTCCGCGGGTGGCGTTCCGCACGACGAGCACCTCGCGGTCCGTCGGGAGCGGCGGGGACGCGGGACACGCCGAGTCGGACGGCGCCGCCCACGCGCTCCCCGCTCAGCGGCGAAGGCTCGGCATCCCCAGGGCGACGGGACGCGGTCCGGACGCCGTCGGCGTCGGCTCGGCCTGCGCCGTCGGCTCCGCGGCCGCCGCGGCGACGGCGGCCGCGCGGCGCTCCCAGGCATCCCCCGCCCGGGTGCGGCGCACCTGCCAGCCCTCGCCCGTCAGCGCGCCGTCGGCCACGAGGTGGTGCGGCGCGCCGTAGGTGACCCGTGCCCGGACCATGTCCCCGGGGCGCGGCAGCTCGGCCGCCGCGGCGCCCGGCGGGATTGCGACGTGGACCAGGCGGTTGTCGGCGGCGCGGCCGCTCAGGCGGCGGGTCGCCGCGTCCTTGCGCCCCTCCCCCTCGGCCACGAGGACGTCCACCCAGCGGCCCACCTGGGCCTCGTTCTCCTCGGTGGAGATGCGCTCCTGGAGCTCGACGAGCCGCCCGTAGCGCTCGGCGACGACGGCGGCGGGCACCTGCTCCGCCATCGTGGCCGCGGGGGTGCCGGGCCGCGGCGAGTACTGGAAGGTGAACGCACTGGCGAACCGGGCCGCGGCGACCACCTCGAGCGTGCGCTCGAAGTCCTCGTCGCTCTCCCCCGGGAAGCCGACGATGACGTCCGTGCTGATCGCCGCGTCGGGGATCGCCGCCCGGACGCGTTCGAGGATGCCGAGGAAGCGGTCCGCCCGGTAGGAGCGGCGCATGGCCCGCAGGACGGCGTCCGAGCCGGACTGCAGCGGCATGTGGAGCTGCGGCATGACGGTGGGCGTCGCCGCCATCGCCTCGATGACGTCGTCGCTGAACGCGGCGGGGTGCGGCGAGGTGAACCGGAGCCGCTCCAGACCCTCGGTGCGACCGGCCGCGGCGAGGAGCTTGGCGAACGCACCGCGGTCGCCGAAGCCGACGCCGTAGCTGTTGACGTTCTGCCCGAGCAGGGTGACCTCGATCGCGCCCTCGGCGACCACGGCCGCGACCTCGGCGAGCACGTCGCCCGGCCGCCGGTCGCGCTCCTTGCCGCGCAGGTGGGGCACGATGCAGAAGGTGCACGTGTTGTTGCAGCCCACGGAGATCGAGACCCAGGCGGCGTAGACCGACTCCCGGCGCGTGGGCAGCGTCGACGGGAAGACCTTGAGGGCCTCCTCGATCTCCACCTGGGCCTCGCCGTTGTGCCGCGCCCGCTCGAGCAGGACGGGCAGGACGTCCAGGTTGTGGGTGCCGAAGACGACGTCGACCCACGGCGCGCGCGCCACGATGCCGGCGCGGTCCTGCTGCGCGAGGCAGCCCCCGACGGCGATCTGGAAGCCGGGCCGCTCGCGCTTGACCTGGGCCAGGCGGCCGAGGTTGCCGTAGAGCCGCGTCGCGGCGTTCTCGCGGACGGCGCACGTGTTGATGACGACGACGTCGGCGCCGTCGGCGACGTCCGCGTCCGCACCCGGCTCGGCGGGCACGTAGCCGGCGGCCTCGAGGAGGCCCGCGAGCCGCTCGGAGTCGTGGACGTTCATCTGGCAGCCGAGCGTGCGCACGACGTAGGTGCGCGGCTCGGCGGCCGGCGCGGCGGTGGGCAGGGTGGCGGTCATGGCGGGGTCCAGGGTACGGCGCTCGGTGCGACCCGGCGGAACCCGGTCCGCGACCGCAGCGCGCGGAAGCTCAGCCGGCCGTCGCGACCGCCCGGAGCTCGCGGACGACGACCACCTTGACCTCGCCCGGGTACCGGACGTCGCTCTCGAGCCGGCGCGCGATCGCGCGGGCCAGGTCGCCGAGCGCCTCGTCCGGGACCACCTCGGGCTCGACGACGACGCGCAGCTCCCGGCCGGCGGCCATCGCGAGGGCCCGCCGCACGCCCGGCTGGGAGACCGCGACCGCCTCGATCGCCTCGAGGCGCTCGACGTACGCCTCGACGTCCTCGCGCCGGGCGCCGACGCGCGCGGCCGAGGCTGCGTCGGCCGCCATCACGAGCACCGCCTCGACCGTGGCCGGCGGGACCTCCTCGTGGTGGGCGGCGATCGCGTGGACCACCGCCTCGCTCTCCCCCGCCCGCCGGGCCATCTCGGCGCCGATCTGCGCGTGGGTGCCGGGCACGTCCGGGCCCGCCGACTTGCCGAGGTCGTGCAGCAGCGCCGCGCGCCGGGCCACGACGACGTCCGCGCCCAGGTCCGTGGCGAGCATCCCCGCGATCTGGGCGGACTCGACCAGGTGCGCGAGCACGTTCTGCCCGTAGGACATCCGCAGCCGCAGCGCACCGAGGGTGCGGACGAGGTCCGGGTGCAGGCCGCCGACGCCCGCGTCGTGGGCCGCCTGCTCCCCCGCGACCCGGTTGCGCTTCTCCGCGCCGGCGACGGCGTCCGCGTAGGCGGCCTCGATCCGCGCGGGGTGGATCCGCCCGTCCGTGAGCAGGGTCTCGAGCGTGACGGCGGCGATCTCGCGCCGCTCGGCGTCGAAGCTGCTGAGCAGGACCGCCCCGGGCATCTCGTCGATGACGAGGTTCACCCCGGTCAGCGCCTCGAACGACCGGATGTTGCGCCCCTCCCTGCCGATGATCCGGCCCTTCATCTCCTCCGACGGGAGCTCGACCCGGGTGACGGCGTGCGTGCTCGAGGACGTGCCCGCGACCCGTTGGACGGCCGTCGCGACGACGCGGCGCGCGGTCTCCTCGGCGCTCTCGCGCGCCGACCTCTCCAGCCGTCGTCGCAGGTGGGCGGCCTCGCGCTCGGCGTTCGGCCGGAGCCGCTCGAGGAGCTGGGCGCGGGCCTCCTCGACGCTCAGGCCGGCGACCTCCTCCAGGCGGGCGGTGAGCCGCGCCTCGTCGGCGGCCCGCAAGGCGCGCAGCTCGGTCTCGAGCCGGGCCTCCCGCTCGTCGGCGTCGGCGAGTCGGCCGCGCAGGCCGGCGGCTCGCCGCTCGAGCGTGCTGACCTCGGAGCGGACACGCTTGACCTCGGCGTCGGCTCTGGCCCGGGTGGCGCCGGCCTCGCGGCGCGCGCCGACGACCAGCACGATCGCGACGACCACGCCGAGCACGAGGGCGAGGGCCCCGAAGAGCACCTCGATGCCGGCCATGCGTCGAGGCTATACCGGCCCACCCACAGCTGCTCCTGCTGGGTGAACCGGCTCAGCGAACGGCGTCGTCCTCGTTCCCGAGGACCTCGTCGACCACCCGCAGGGCGAGCCCGGGGCCGTAGCCCTTGCGCGCGAGCATGCCGGCCAGGCGACGCCGCCGCCGCAGCGGGTCCAGCCCGACCGTGCCCGCCGCCCGGCGCCGGACCAGGTCCCGCGCGGCCGCCTCCTCGTCCTCCGGGCCGACCCCGGCGAGCGCCTCGGCCGCCACGTCGGCAGCGATCCCCCGGGTGCGCAGCTCCTGCGCGAGCGCCCGCCGCGCCAGCCCACGCTCGCTGTGCCGGGTCCGGACGAGCATCTCGGCGTAGGCGGCGTCGTCGATGAGCTGCACCTCCGTGAACCGGTCGAGCACCCGCTCGGCCACCTCGGGCGGCACGCCTCGGCGCGCGAGCGCGTCCTCGAGCTGGGCCCGGCTGCGGGGCGCGGCCGTGAGCAGTCGCAGAGCGATCGACCGGGCCACGGACTCCGGGTCCGGCTCGGCGTCCTGCGCGGCGGCACCCTCGAGGGGTGGCTCCTGGCCCGGGCGGCGAGCCGCCCGGGCGGGGTGCGACGTCACGGCGCGGCTCAGAAGTCGACCGGGGCGTCGGCGGGGGCGTCCACGCGGGCGCCGACGCCGAGCTTCTCCTTGATCTTCTTCTCGATCTCGTCCGCGAGGTCGGGGTTGTCCCGCAGGAAGCCGCGGACGTTCTCCTTGCCCTGCCCGAGCTGGTCGCCCTCGTACGTGTACCAGGCGCCCGACTTGCGGACGAGGCCGTGCTCGACGCCGAGGTCGATGAGCCCACCCTCCCGAGAGATGCCGATCCCGTAGAGGATGTCGAACTCGGCCTGCTTGAAGGGCGGAGCCATCTTGTTCTTGACGATCTTCACCCG
>JBDIAU010000050.1:0-8954 GCA_039812565.1 Beutenbergiaceae bacterium | reverse complement strand
GGCGGGGGCGTCGGCGGCGGTCGCCCCCGCGGACGGGGGGAGCCCGGCGTCGGCGGGCGCCGTCGTCGGGGCGTGGGTGGTGCGCGCGTCGATCGCCATGGTCGTCCTCCCCGTCGCCCGGGCCGCCCGGCCCGTCCATATCGTTACTTATGCTAACTAACGATCTGGAGGCCCGCATCATTCCGGACGCCTGCGCGGGCGCCCGCCTCCCCGGCTCAGGGGGCGCACGCGGGTACTGTCGCCAGACGTGACCACGACGGTCCGAGGTTCCCGCCCGACGTCGCCCGCCCGCCCGTCCGTGCGGCGACGCTTCCTCCCGCCGCAGCACGGCGCGTGGGCGATGCTGCTGCTCCCGTTCGCCGTCGGCGTGCTCGAGTCCGGCCCGGCGTGGCCGCAGGTCCCGTTGCTCGTCGCGTGGCTGACCGGCTACTGCGCGTCCTACTTCGCGTTCCTCGCGATCAAGACGCGTCGGCCGCGCCGGGTCCTGCCGCAGCTCGCGGTCCACGGCTCCCTCGCCGTCGTCGCGACGGCGCTGACCCTCTGGCTCGTCCCCAGCCTCATCGCGTTCGCCCCGCTCATGGGCGCGCTCCTCGTCGTCAACGGCTGGTACGCGTGGCGCAAGGACGAACGGTGGATCGTCAACGACCTCGTCGCCGTCGCCGAGGCGTGCCTCATGGTGCCGATCGCCGCCGAGGCCGGTGGCGCGCCGCTGCGGACCGGCTGGCTGGCGGCCGGGGTGCTGTTCCTGTACTTCGCCGGGACGGCGTTCTACGTCAAGACGATGATCCGCGAGCGTGGCCGGGTGGCGTGGCGGCGCGCGTCGCTGGCATGGCACGTGGCCGCCGTGCCGCTGGCGTGGCTGGTGGCCTGGCCGCTGGGGCTGGTGTTCCTGCTGCTCCTGGCCCGCGCCGTCGTCCTCCCGACGCTGCCGCTGCGGCCGCGGACCGTCGGGCTCGTCGAGGTGGGCAGCTGCGTCCTGCTCCTCGTGCTCGTCCCCCTCACCACCTGACCCCCCTCCCCATCCCCGCCGAACGCACCTTTGGTCGGCTGAAACCGGGGTTTCGGCCGACCAAAGGTGCGTTCGGCGGGGGGGGTGGGCGGGGGTCAGATGCCGAGGGCGTCCCGGATCGGGCCGAGGAGGAAGTAGAAGACGAACGCCACGGCGACGCCCCACATCAGCGGGTGGACCTTGCGGCCTTCACCCTTCGCCAGCATCAGCACCACGTACGCGATGAAGCCGGTGCCGATGCCGACCGTGATCGAGTAGGTGAACGGCATCAGCACGATGGTGAGGAAGGCCGGGATGGCCACCTCGTACCTCTTCCAGTCGATGCCCGCGACCTGCACCATCATGAGGAAGCCGACGAGCACCAGCGCGGGCGTGGCCGCCTCGAACGGCACCACCTCCGCCAGCGGCGCGAGGAAGATCGCGAACAGGAACGCGATGCCCGTGACCACCGACGCGAGGCCGGTCCGGGCGCCGTCGCCGACGCCGGCCGCCGACTCGATGTAGCTCGTGTTCGAGGAGACGCCGCCGAGGCCACCCGCGGACGCCGCGATCGAGTCGACGATGAGGATCTGCTTGGTGCGCGGCGGCGTGCCGTCCTCGCGGAGCAGGTTCGCCTCGCCGCCGATCGCGACCATCGTGCCCATCGTGTCGAAGAAGTCGGCGAGCATGAGGGAGAAGACGAGGAGCACGACGGCGACGACGCCGATCGCCTCGAACGAGCCGAGGATGTTGAACTCGCCGAGGGTCGCGAAGCTCGGGGCCTGGAACAGCGAGCCCTCGATGCGTGGGACCGCCAGCCCCCACCCCGTCGGGTTGTAGCCGTCCGTGCCGGGCACGCCGCGCGCCCCGACCCCGGCGACGAGCTCGATGAGGCCGGCGAGGACGGTCGTGGCGACGATGCTGATGAGGATGGCGCCCTTGACCCTCTTGACGAAGAGGATCGCGGTGAGGAACAGGCCGAACACGAAGACGAGCGTCGGCCAGCCGAACAGCTCGCCGCCGATGCCGAGGGTGAGCGGCGTGCCCGAGCCCGGCCGCACGATGCCGCCGTCGACGAACCCGATGAGCGCGATGAACAGGCCGATGCCCACGCTGATCGCGATCTTCAGCTGCGCCGGGACCGCGTGGAACACGGCCTCCCGGAAGCCGGTGAGCACCAGGATGAGGATCACGACACCCTCGATCACCACGATGCCCATCGCGTCGGCCCAGGTCATGCCCGGCAGCGCGGCGACGGAGTAGGCGACGGCCGCGTTGAGGCCGAGCCCGGTGGCCAGGGCGAGGGGGAAGCGTCCGACGACGCCCATCAGGATGGTCATGATGCCCGCGATGAGCGCGGTGCCGGCGGCGATGGCGGGCAGGTTGGGCTCGGAGCCGCCGCCGAGGTACTGCCCGGTGCCGTCCTTGACGAAGCCGAGGATCAGCGGGTTCAGGACGAGGATGTACGACATCGTGAAGAACGTGACGATGCCGCCTCGGACCTCGCGGCCGATCGTCGATCCCCGTGCCGAGATGGAGAAGTAGCGGTCCAACGCCCCGTGGATGCCTGTCGGGGCGGGCGTCGTGACGGTGCTCATGGCGCCGCATGCTGCCAGAGTCGTGTGACGTCCTGACAGGACCTCAGGAAACCTGGGGCCGGCCACGGTGTGCTGCATCCCCTCCCCCTTCCCCACGTCCCCCCGCCCCGCCGAACGCGGGGTTGCGGCGGGTACCGGGCCGGACAGCCGCCACAACCCCGCGTTCGGCGGGGGTGGGGCGGGGCTGGTCTCGCAGGTCCACGCACTACCCTGGCGCCGTGCGTCTCGGCCCCCCGTCACCGAACAAGAGCGAGACGCTTCAACCCGTGGCCGTCCACATGACGGCGTTGTTCCTGGTCGGGACGGCGATCTGGGCGGGCGCAGGGGTCGCGATCGGCGCCCTCCTGCTGACCGGCGCGCTCGACGACCCCGAGTGGCTGGCCGTGTGCGTGGTCGGCGCGGGGATCGGCGTCGGCGGCTGGCTCTGGGCGCGCTGGCGCCACGCCTGATCGCGGAAGGCCTCTCACTTCTGCGTTCGGGGGCGTGAACCCGCCGAACACGCCCCCGAACGCAGAAGTCAACGGATCACGCGCGACGCCAGCTGCGGTAGAGCTCGACGAGGGCGTTGGTCGAGGAGTCGTGGTGGACCTCCCCGTCCCCGGAGAGCTCGGGCACGATCCGGTTGGCGAGGACCTTGCCGAGCTCGACGCCCCACTGGTCGAACGAGTTGATCCCCCAGACCACGCCCTGGACGAACGTCCGGTGCTCGTACAGCGCGACCAGCTGCCCGAGCACCGCCGGCGTGAGCTCCTGAGCGAAGATCAGGTTGGTGGGGTGGTTGCCCGGGAAGGTCTTGTGCGCCACGAGGGCCTCGGGCACGCCGTCGGCGCGGACCTCGTCGGCGGTCTTGCCGAAGGCCAGGGCCTCGACCTGGGCGAACAGGTTCGCGGTGAGCAGGTCCTGGTGGACGCCGACGGCCGTCGCCGCCCGCGCGAACCCGATGAAGTCCGCCGGCACGAGCAGCGTCCCCTGGTGGATGAGCTGGTAGAAGGCGTGCTGGCCGTTGGTGCCGGGCTCGCCCCACACGATGGGGCCGGTCTCCGTGCTCACGGGCGTGCCGTCGACGCGCACGGACTTGCCGTTCGACTCCATGTCGAGCTGCTGGAGGTAGGCGGGGAACCGCGCGAGGTACTGGTTGTACGGCAGCACGGCGTGCGACGCCGCCCCGTAGAAGTTGCGGTACCAGACGCCGAGCATCGCGAGGATCACGGGGAGGTTCTGCTCGAGCGGCGCGGTGCGGAAGTGCTCGTCCATCGTGTGGAAGCCCTCGAGCATCCACCGGTAGTTCTCGACGCCGATCGCGACCATGAGCGCCAGGCCCACGGCCGAGGTGTACGAGTACCGGCCGCCGACCCAGTCCCAGAAGCCGAACATGTTCGCCGTGTCGATGCCGAACTCGGCGACCTTCGTGGCGTTCGTCGAGACGGCGACGAAGTGCCGCCCGACGGCGGCCTCGTCCCCGAGCGCGTCGAGGAGCCAGGCGCGCGCGGTCTTGGCGTTGGTGATCGTCTCGATGGTCGTGAAGGTCTTGGAGCAGACGATGAAGAGGGTCTCCTCGGCGTCGAGGCCGAGGAGCTTCTCGGAGATGTCCGCGCCGTCGACGTTGGAGACGAACTCGACCTGCAGGTCGCGCTTCGTGTACGGCCGCAGGGCCTGGTAGGCCATGACGGGGCCGAGGTCGGAGCCGCCGATGCCGATGTTGACGACGGTGCGGATCGGCTTGCCGGTGTAGCCGCGCCACTCGCCCGAGCGGACGGACTCGGCGAAGTGGCCCATCTTGTCGAGCACCTCGTGGACGTCGGCGACGACGTCCTGGCCGTCGACCACGAGCACGGCGTCCCGCGGCGTGCGCAGCGCGGTGTGGAGCACGGCGCGGTTCTCGGTGGAGTTGATGTGGTCGCCACGGAACATCGCGTCGCGGTGCTCCTCGACGCCGGCGGCGCGGGCGAGGTCGACGAGCAGGCCGATGGTCTCTGCGGTGGCGCGGTTCTTGGAGAAGTCGACGTACAGGTCGCCGACCTCGGCGACCATCTCCGTGCCCCGCGTCGCGTCCTCGGCGAACAGCTCCCGCAGGTGGATCCCCTTGGTCTGCTCGTGGTGCGCCTCGAGCGCGGCCCACTCGGGGGTCGTCGCGATGTCCTTGTCTCCGATCACGGGTTCCGTCCTCCTCCAACCGTCAGCATCCGGCGCACGCGGGACCCGAGGACGCCGACGACGGCGCCCCCTCCCGTGTGCACCTCACGCGGTGATGCTTCCGCACTTCGAGCGCTTACCTCAACGGAACGGCCGGTCGTGTTCACCGCGGGGACCTTCTCCCCTCGCACCGCACGGGCCCGCGCCTAGCGTGGAAGGCGTCGGCGCGGGCGCCGACGCGGGGCCTCCCCGGCGCGCGACCCGGCCGACGCACGGACGAGGGGACGCGGCGATGGAGCACGCCGACGGCACGCACGGGTGGTCACGACGCTGGGTGCTGGTGGTGGCGCTGGTCGCGGTCCTCGCACTCGCGGGCGGCGTCGTCGCGCTGGCTCGCAACGGCTGGTTCGCGGGCATGACGCCTGCCTCCCCGACGACGTCGCCCAGCGGGTCCGCGAGCCCGACGCCGAGCCCGACGCCGACCGCCACGCCGACCCCGAGCCCCGCGGCAGGCGGCGTCGACTACACGACGGCACCGTCGCTCGCCTGGGCGCTCGCCGACGCCGGCGGCCCCGCGCGGCCGGACCCGTTCGGCACTCCGTACGCGTCCGACGTCGTCGTCGTGACCCTGCTCTCGGAGGGCGTCGGGCACCTCGGCGGCCGCGACGCCCGCACCGGCGCCCTGGCCTGGGAGAACCCGACGCCTCCCGTCGACTGGCGCGGCTGCACCGTCCTGCAGGACGGCGCCCGCACGGCCTGCGCCCGGCCGCTCGAGGACGAGCACTGGGCGATCACCGTCGTCGAGACCGCGACCGGCGAGGAGGTCCGGACCGTCGACGTCGACTACTGGCCCATCACCGTCGCGGGCTGGGAGGGCGACGTCGTCGTCGCCGGCTACCGGTGCACCGACGTGACCTGCTGGCTGGTGATGAGCCGGCACCCGGTCTCGGGGGCGGCGCCGGTGTGGGCCGTCGAGGCCACGACCCGCACGGTGCACTACCCGTCGTACCTGTTCGGCGAGTCGCTCGTCGCCGACGGCGGACTCCTCGGGTTCGCCATGAACGGCGGCCTCCTCGTCGTCGACGCCGCGACGGGTGAGGTCCGCGCCGACGTCGACTTCGACTACTCCGGCCAGCTCTGGCCCGGCGGGTACACGGTGACGGTGGACCGGAACCCCGCGCTGGAGACCACGGTCGCGGACCTGAGCGGGAACGTGGTCCTCACCGCACCCGGCCGGTCGTGGCAGGCATGGGACGCCGGGGGCGCGACGAGCGAGGTGGTCGGTGTCGGCAAGACGGCGTACTCGCTGGCCGACGGCGCGCCACTGTGGCAGCTCGACAGCGACCTCTCGGGCCCGGGCGTCACGGGACCGCGCCCGGAGCCGTCGGAGTACGTCGACGTGATCGGCGGCGTCGCCGTCCACCTCGTCACCGAGGACAGCGTGACCGCGGATGTGACCGGGTACGACGTCGGCACCGGGGAGCGGCTCTGGGGCGGGACCGTCGTGATGCCCGCCGCGTGGGCGCCGATGGGCCCGTACACCCTGGCGACGAACGGGTGTCGCGGAACGGCGACCGGCCTGGACGTCACCACCGGCGAGGTGTTCTGGGAGCTGGCGCCGGTGCCGGGCGAGGTGGTCCAGGAGTGTGTGGACCGGTACCGCGACGGCTACCTGCTGACGCAGGACGTCTACCTGGACGACCAGGACCTCCTGCGCGCCTACGCCTTCCCGTCGTCCTGACCGCCTCCCACCCTCCCCGCCTCCCCCCTCCCGCCGAACGCACTGTTGCTCGGCTGAAACCGGGGTTTGGGCCGAGCAAGAGTGCGTTCGGCGCGAGGAGGCGTGGGTGGGGGTGGGGGCGGTGGGTGAGAATGGGCGCACCGCCTTCCTGGAAAGGGTCCACTGCCCATGGCCCTCCCGCCGGCCGCTGCCCCCGGCTTCTTCGTCCCCCAGCTGACGGCGCCCGTGCGCCGGATCGGCGCCCGGACGTTCGACTTCTCGCGCCAGGTGGCCGTGATGGCGATCGTCAACCGGACGCCGGACTCGTTCTTCGACCGTGGCTCGACGTACGCGCTCGACGTCGCGGTCGAGAGCGCGCTGGGCGCCGTCGCGGCCGGCGCGGACTGGGTGGACATCGGCGGCGTCCCGTTCTCCCCCGACACGCCGGACATCAGCGCCGACGAGGAGATGGACCGGGTGCTCCCCGTGGTCGAGTCGGTCGCGGCGCGCTCCGACGTCGTGATCTCCGTCGACACGTGGCGGCCCGAGGTCGCGGCGGCGTGCGTGACGGCGGGCGCGAGCGTCATCAACGACACGTACGGGCTGCGGGACCCGGCCATGGCGGCCGTCGTCGCGTCGACGGGCGCCACGGTGGTGATCGCCCACTCCTTGGCGGAGCGGCACCGGCACCTCCGGCGCCCGCAGTACGCGGACGTCGTCGCCGACGTCGCCCACTTCCTGCGGGAGCGCGTGGCCCTCGCGGAGGAGGCGGGGATCGCGCCGGAGCAGATCGTCATCGACCCCGGTCACGACCTCAACAAGAACACCTACCACTCGCTCGAGCTCACCCGCCGCCTCGCCGAGATCACAAGCATCGGCCTGCCGACGCTCGTCGCGCTGTCGAACAAGGACTTCATCGGGGAGACCCTCGACCGGGAGCGGCCGGACCGCCTCGCCGGGTCGCTGGCGGCGGCGGTGATGTGCGTCGCGCAAGGCGCGCGGATCGTCCGCGTCCATGCCGTCGCACCGCACGTGGACGCGGTGCGGATGACGGAGGCCGTCCTCGGCTTCCGCGCCCCGGCATGGACGCGCCACAACCTGGACTAACCTCGTCGGCCCTGCCGACGGCGCACCCACCTGACAGCGCCTCCCCCGACCGACGGCGCCCCACCCGAGGTCTGTGACTCACTCGACGGTGCCGCGACGCTCGTCGGCACCCGCCGCCCCGTCGCCGAGACCCAGCTCGGGGTGCCGTGCTTCGGCGCGGGCGAGGGCCTGGCGCCGGACGTCGCTCGCCCGGGCGACGTCGAGGCCGGCGGCCAGCCAGGCCAGCCAGTCCCCGCCGGAACGCACCCTGTCGTCGGTCGTCAGGAGCGGCGACGGCGCCGCGCGGCGGGCGTCGGTGGCCGGCAGGACGCACCGCCGGCCGCGGCGGGGGAGCTCGTGGACGTCGAGCACGGCGCCGGCGATGGGGAGTGCGACGAGGAGGATCCACCAGCCCGGGAGGACGGTCGCGAGCCCGGCGGCGACCCCGAGGAGCGCCGCGAAGCGCACGCGCCTGTTCTCGAGCTGCCGCCTCAGCACGGGCGTATCGTGCCCGTGACCAGCCAAGATCACACCTCGAGAGGGCAGGCCGCCCATCCCGCACTGCCCGAGAGGAGCTCCGATGCTCGACCGTGAGGACGTCGTCGCCCGCTACGCGGTGGCCGACCGCAGCGTCCCGCACCTCCGCGTGAACTTCATCGCGAGCCTCGACGGGGCGGCCACGCACGACGGCGTGTCGGGCCCGCTCAACAACGACGTGGACAAGCTCGTCTTCGACACGCTCCGCATGCTGTCGGACGTGATCGTCGTCGGTGCGGGCACGGTTCGGGAGGAGGGCTACGGAGCGATGGTCCTCGACGACGACGCCGTCGAGTGGCGCCTCGCGCAAGGGCTGCCCGAGCACCCGCGGTTCGCTCTGGTCACGTCGCGGGTGGACCTCGAGCCCGACTCGGCGATCTTCACGCAGGCGCCCGTCCGTCCGATCATCGTCACCCACACTCGCCTGGCGGCGCGCCCCCCGATCGCCCCCGGGGTCGAGATCCCCGGCACGCCGAGCGGCCCGGGAGCGGGCGCCGGCGTCGCGACCGCGGTCGACGCTGACGGCGAGGCCCGCGCAGCCCGGATCGCCGCGCTCGCCGAGGTCGCGGACGTCGTCGACTGCGGCGACACGGCCGTCGACACCGCACTCATGGCGGCCGAGCTGGCGACCCGAGGGTTGCCGCAGATGCTCAGCGAGGGCGGCCCCCACCTGCTCGGTGCCCTCATCGAGGCCGACGCCGTGGACGAACTCTGCCTGACCCTCGCCCCGGTGCTCGAGGGCGGACGAGCGACTCGCATCACCGCCGGCGGCACCCAGATCACTCGCGAGATGCGCCTCGCCCACGCCTTCGCCGAGGGCGACATGCTCTTCCTGCGCTACCTGCGGGCGCGCTGACAACCGGACCGGCATCATCCGGACCTCGCCGTCGGC
>JBDIAU010000049.1:0-9010 GCA_039812565.1 Beutenbergiaceae bacterium | reverse complement strand
GCTCTACGAGGCCGCGCTCGCCGCCCGCCGCGGGTCCTGAGCGCGCCCACCGGTCCCGAGCGGGCCGGGGGAGGGCCTCAGGCCCGCCGTGGACGTCGCGAGCTCGACGCCCGCCGCCGCCATCGCCGCACGGGCGGCCGCGCCCTGCTCCGGCGTGACGGGGACCGTGAGGTCGGTGAAGACGCGGGTCCGCAGGCCGAGCGCCGCGGCGTCGAGCGCCGTCCGGCGCACGCAGTGCGACTCGGCGATCCCCACGACGTCGACCGCATCGACGCCCGCCGCCGCGAGGACGTCCGCGAGGGTCCGGCCCTGCTCGTCGGTGCCCTCGAAGCCCGAGTACGCGGCCTCGTACCGGCCCTTCTTCACGGCGACGTCGGCGTGCAGGTCGGCGAGCGCCGGGTGGAGCTCCGCCTCCGCGGTCCCGGCGACGCCGTGCGGCGGCCAGGTGTCCACGAAGTCCGGGACCTCCGGCGGCACCGCGAAGTGGCGGCCGGGGTCGACGTGCCAGTCCTGCGTCGTCGCGACGAGCGCGTAGTCCGCCCGGCGGGCGGCGGCGAAGCGGGCGATCTGCGCGGCGACCGCGTTCCCGCCGGGCACCGGGAGTGCGCCGCCCTCGCAGAACGTGGGCTGCACGTCGACCACGACGAGGGCCCGGCGGGGGGTCTTCTGCTCGCTGGTCATGCAACCAGGGTGACACGGGGCGCTACGGTTCGGACCCATGGAGTTCCGCCGCATCCAGGGCCTGCCGCCGTACGTGTTCACCATCATCGACACCCTCAAGCAGCAGGCACGCCAGTCCGGCCGGGACGTCATCGACCTCGGCTTCGGCAACCCCGACATCCCGTCACCGCAGACGGCCGTCGACAAGCTCGCCGAGGCGGCGCAGATGTCGCGCAACCACCGCTACTCCGCCTCCCGCGGCATCCCCAAGCTCCGGCTCGCCGTCGCCGACCTGTACCGCCGCCGGTTCGGCGTCGCGCTCGACCCGGACTCCGAGGTCATCTCGACGATCGGCGCCAAGGAGGGGTTCAGCCACCTCATGTGGGTGCTGCTCCAGCCCGGCGACGCCGCCCTGGTGCCCAGCCCGTCGTACCCGATCCACATCTGGGGCCCGTACCTCGCCGGCGCGGACACCCGTCAGGTCCCGGTCGGGGAGGAGGGCGGCCACGCGGGCGGGCGCCGGTACGTCGACCGCGTCATGGAGGCGTGGGACTACGGCTGGCCCAAGCCACGCGTCGTCGTGCTGTCCTTCCCGCACAACCCGACGACGGCCACCATCGAGCTCCAGGACATGCAGCGCCTCGTCAACTGGGCGCGGGAGCGCGACGTCGTGCTCGTGCACGACTTCGCGTACGCCGAGACGTCCTTCGACGGCTGGAAGCCACCGTCGATCCTGCAGACCGTCGGCGGCAAGGAGGTGGCCGTCGAGCTGTACTCGATGACCAAGTCCTTCTCCATGGCGGGCTGGCGCGTCGCGTTCCTGCTCGGCCGCCCGGACGTCGTCGCGGCGCTGGCCAAGCTGAAGAGCTACCTCGACTACGGCACGTTCCAGCCGATCCAGATCGCCGCGACCGTGACCCTGAACGAGGCCGTCGACTACCCGCTCGAGGTCAACGCCGTCTACGAGTCGCGGCGCAACGCGCTGTGCGACGGGCTCAACCGGATCGGCTGGCCCATCGTCAAGCCCCTCGGGACGATGTTCGTCTGGGCGCCGATCCCCGAGAACTACCGGGAGATGGGCTCGATCGAGTTCGCCAAGCTCCTGGTCAACGAGTGCGACGTGGCCGTCTCGCCGGGCGTCGGGTTCGGCCCGGGCGGCGACGGGCATGTCCGCTTCGCGCTCATCGAGAACGAGCAGCGCATCGGCCAGGCCGTGCGCAACCTGCGCCGCGGGCTGCCGCAGCTCGCGCTGTAGGCCGGGCGGGCCGGGGCGGCCTGCACCACCGACGTCGACCCGCGGAGCCCGGGATCGGCGCGCCGCGGGCGACACGCCGCGGTCGCGCGAGCGTTGTGGTGCTCACCGCCCCGATCCGGTCCGACCGGGTCGGGCACCGGCGAGTCGTCCGCAGACGGGCGCGGTGCGGTCGCCGTCCACAGGCGCCGGGGCAGGACCGGGGACCGAGAGTCCCGACCCACGACAGTGGGCGCGTGGACCTCGTCGGCCGGCTGGACGCCCTCGGGGGCGCCTCGCGCCTGGGCGACGTCGCACCCACGGGCGCGGCCCGGCGGCGGATGGCCGGGCTCGTGGCGTCGGGCGAGGTGCTGCGGACGAGCCACGGCTGCTACCACCTCCCTGGGTGCGACCCGGCGGTCGTCGCGGCGCGGACGGTCGGCGGGTCGCTCACCTGCATCTCCGCCGCGCAGGTGCACGGGCTCGGGTTGCTGCGGGCGCCGGAGCTGCCGCACGTCGCGGTCGCGGCCGCACGGCACGTCCGGCCGGCCGGCTGCGTGCTGCACCGGGAGCGACCGGCGCTGCTGACGGCGAGCCCCCACCCCGCGCTGCGCGACGGCCCGCCGGTCGTCCACGTCGCGGAGGCGCTCGCCCGCGTCCTGCGCTGCCAGGACCCGATCACGGCGATCGTGGCGGTGGACTCGGCCCTCAACGGCCGGCGGTGCTCGACCGCGGAGCTGGCGAGCCTGCTCGTGGGTCCAGGGAGCGAGCGAGCCAGGAGCGTGCTCGCCGAGTGCGACGGCCGGAGCGTCTCGGTGCTCGAGTCCGTCGCCCGGGTGGTCCTGCGCCGCGACGGCCTCACCGTGGAGCCGAACGTCCACGTGCCGGGGGTCGGGATCGTCGACCTCCTGGTCGAGGGCCGCGTGGTCGTCGAGCTCGACGGGTTCGCCCACCACGCGGACCGCCGGGCCTTCGCCGAGGACCGGCGCCGCGACCGGGAGCTCGTGGCGCGGGGCTACCTCCCCGTCCGGTTCACGTGGGAGGACGTCGTCACGGGCCCGGGCGTCGTGGTCCGGGCCGTCCGCGCGGCGCTGGTCGTGTCCGCGCCGCTGTGACCCGGGCGCTGCGCACCACCTTCAGGGGTCGCGACGCGGTGCCGATCGGCGTGTCGCGCACGACGCGCCGTCCTTCGCCGGGCTTGGTGGTGGCGGGCGCCCCGGGCCGGTGCGCCGGACGCCGGAGCGCACCGTGCGCAGGTCGGTCCTGCGCCGCTCACTAGGATCAGCCCTCATGACCCGCATCCTGTCCGCCGTCGCCTGGCCCTACGCCAACGGGCCCCGGCACATCGGCCACGTCGCCGGCTTCGGCGTCCCGTCCGACGTCTTCAGCCGGTACATGCGGATGGCGGGTCACGACGTCCTGATGGTCTCCGGCACCGACGAGCACGGCACGCCGATCCTCGTCCAGGCCGAGCAGGAGGGGGTCAGCGCCCAGGAGCTCGCGGACCGGTACAACCGCGTCATCGTCGAGGACCTCACCCGCCTCGGCCTCTCGTACGACCTCTTCACGCGCACGACCACCCGCAACCACTACGCCGTGGTGCAGGAGATGTTCCGGACGGTGCACCGGAACGGCTACATGGTCGAGAAGACCACGATGGGGGCCATCTCGCCCTCCACCGGCCGGACGCTGCCCGACCGGTACATCGAGGGCACCTGCCCGATCTGCGGGTACGACGGCGCCCGCGGCGACCAGTGCGACAACTGCGGCAACCAGCTCGACGCGCACGAGCTGAAGAACCCCCGCAGCCGCATCAACGGCGAGACGCCGCAGTTCGTGAGCACGGAGCACTTCTTCCTCGACCTGCCGGCCCTGGTGGACGCGCTCGAGGCCTGGCTGCGCACCCGCACCGAGTGGCGCCCCAACGTCCTGAAGTTCTCCCTCAACCTCCTCGAGGACGTCCGTCCCCGCGCGATGACGCGGGACATCGACTGGGGCATCCCCGTCCCGCTCCCCGGCTGGGAGGAGAACCCGGCCAAGCGCCTGTACGTCTGGTTCGACGCCGTGATCGGGTACCTGAGCGCCTCGGTCGAGTGGGCGCGGCGCACCGGCGACGTCGACGCCTGGCGCGCCTGGTGGAACGACGAGTCCGCCCGCACGTACTACTTCATGGGCAAGGACAACATCACCTTCCACTCGCAGATCTGGCCGGCGGAGCTGCTCGGCTACGACGGCCGCGGCGCGCGCGGCGGCGAGCCCGGCCCGTTCGGCACCCTCAACCTGCCCACCGAGGTGGTGAGCAGCGAGTTCCTCACGATGGAGGGCAAGCAGTTCTCGTCGTCCCGTGGCGTGGTCATCTACGTCCGCGACATGCTCGCCCGCTACCAGCCCGACGCGCTGCGGTACTTCATCGCGGTCGCCGGCCCCGAGACGTCGGACGCGGACTTCACGTGGGCGGAGTTCAAGCGCCGCACGAACGACGAGCTCGTCGCCGGCTGGGGCAACCTCGTCAACAGGACGGCGAACATGGTCGCCAAGAGCTTCGGGGGGATCCCGGAGGCCGCCGAGCTCCACGACGTCGACCGCGCCCTCCTCGCGGAGACCGAGACGGCGTTCGACACCGTCGGGCGCCTGGTCTCGACGCACCGCCAGAAGGCGGCGATCAGCGAGGCGATGCGCGTGGTCGGCGAGGTCAACAAGTACGTCTCGGAGACGGAGCCGTGGAAGCTCAAGGGCCCGGACGGCAGCCCCGAGCGGGCGCGTCTGGGGACCGTCCTGCACACCGCGACGCAGGCGGTCGCCGACCTGAACACGGTGCTCTCCCCGTTCCTGCCGCACGCCGCTCAGGCCGTGCACGAGGCGATCGGCGGCTCGGGCACCGTCGCCCCGCTCCCGCGGATCGACGAGGTCACGGACCTCGACGACCCGACGCGCTCCTACCCGGTCATCACCGGCGACTACCGGCTCGGCGCGACGCTGCCGGCGTGGCGCCGGACCCCGGTGGTCCCCGGCACGCCCGTCGCCAAGCCGACACCGGTCTTCACGAAGCTCGACGACGGCATCGTCGAGGCCGAGCTCGACCGGCTCCGCGCCGGGCGCTGACTCGT
Source organism: Beutenbergiaceae bacterium (assembly GCA_039812565.1). Taxonomy (GTDB): domain Bacteria; phylum Actinomycetota; class Actinomycetes; order Actinomycetales; family JAHECE01; genus JAHECE01. The sequence goes on along the minus strand of JBDIAU010000049.1, from coordinate 4,012 downwards.
GGCGCGACGGTCGCGCCCGCGGGGCTGGCCGGCGCCGCCGGAGCCGCTGCCGGGGCCGGTGGTCGACGGGCACACGCACCTCGACGCCGTGCTCGAGGTCGTGGTGGACGACGTCGCGCCCGAGGCCGGCGCGGCGCCGTCGCCCTCCGCGCCCCGCAGCCTCGACGACCACCTCGACCTCGCCCGGGCGGTGGGGGTGGTCGGTGCGGTCCAGGTGGGCTGCGACCTGGAGAGCGCGCGCTGGACGGACGCCGTGGTGCGCGAGCGTGCGGAGCTGGTGGGCGCCGTCGCCGTCCACCCGAACGAGGCCGTCCTGCACGCCGGCGTGCGGGAGGTGGCGCCCGACGGCCTCGTGCCGCACCCGCTGCCGCGCCACGACGTCCCCCTCGACGAGGCCGTCGCGGAGATCGCCCGCATCGCCCGGGCCAACCCGCGCGTCCGCGCGATCGGGGAGACAGGGCTCGACTACTTCCGGGCCGGCGAGCGGGGCCGTGCGGTGCAGCGAGAGGCGTTCCGCGCGCACGTCGCCGTGGCGAAGGAGCTCGGCCTGCCGCTGCAGATCCACGACCGGGACGCGCACGCCGATGTCGTCGACGTCCTGCTGCGTGACGGCGCGCCCGACGTCACGGTCTTCCACTGCTTCTCCGGGGACGAGGAGCTGGCCCGGCTGTGCGTGGCGCACGGCTGGTACCTCTCGTTCGCGGGTCCGCTGACGTACCGGGCGAACGACGAGCTGCGGCGGGCCCTGCGTGCGACCCCGCTGGGGCAGGTCCTCGTCGAGACCGATGCCCCGTACCTGCCGCCGCTGCCGCACCGCGGCCGTCCCAGCGCGCCCTACCTCGTCCCGATCACGGTGCGCGCGATCGCCGAGGTGCAGGAGCGACCGCTCGCCGAGGTGTGCGAGCGCCTTTACCACACGGCAGGTGCGATCTACGGGATGTGACTCATCTCACACTCCGTGTCGCGGGGTTCCGCCGTTTATCACGAACCGGTTACGGTCCGACGCAGACCCCCTCCTTCGTCTCCCGGGCTCCCCGGGCCAGACCACAGCCGGACCACAGACAGGACAGCCGTGCGCTCATCGTCGACGCGCGGGTCGGGCCGTCACGCCCTGGCCGCCCCGCCCGCCACCCCGTCCGCCCGCCCCCGTCGCGGCTCCACGCGCCTCGTCCTCGCCGCCGCGTTCGTGCTGGGTGCGGGGGCGATCGCCGCGTGCGCGGCCGTGTCCGACGCCGGCGACGGCGAGGCGGCAACGGCCGCGGTCGTGGTGCCGGTGGAGCCCGGCGAGACGGCTGCCGCCGGCCTCGGCCGGGAGGTCGCCTCCCGCTCCGAGGTGCGGGCCCCGGTCGTGCGGGCCGTCTCGGTCACGGTCGACGGCGGCACGCGCGAGGTCTCGACCGCCGGCGAGACCGTCGCCGACGTGCTCGCCGAGGCCGAGGTGGCCGTCGGGGCGGACGACGTCGTCGAGCCCTCCCTCGCGGAGCCCGCCGGGGCCGCGATCACCGTCTCCCGTGTGCGGTTCGTCGAGGGCGTGGACCGCCAGGAGATCCCCTTCGAGACCACCGAGCGCGACGACGCGTCGCTCGACCGGGGGCAGCGTCGCGTCGAGGTCGCGGGCGTCGTCGGGGTGCAGACCGTCTACTTCACGGCGCGGGTCGTCGACGGGCACGAGGTGAGCCGCGAGGAGGTCATGCGGACGGTCGTCGCGCCGGTCGCCCAGGTGGTGCGGGTCGGCACCAAGGTGCCGCCGCCTCCCGCGCCGGCGCGGACGACGACGCGCTCGCCGTCCACCGGCTCCCGGGCGGCGTCTCCGGCGGCACCCGCCTCCGGGCCGGTCGTCGCCGGCGACCCGCGCTCGATCGGTCGTGCGCTCGCCGCCGCCCGCGGCTGGGGCGGCGACCAGTTCGCCTGCCTCGACGCCCTGTGGACCAAGGAGAGCAACTGGAACCCGTACGCCCAGAACCGCAGCTCGGGCGCCTACGGCATCCCGCAGGCCCTGCCCGGCTCGAAGATGGGCACGGTCGCCGCCGACTGGCGCACCAACCCCGCCACGCAGATCACCTGGGGCCTGAACTACATCGGCGGTCGCTACGGCTCTCCGTGCGCGGCGTGGGCCCACTCCCAGGCGCGCAACTGGTACTGAGCCGCACCCGCACCGCCCCCCTCACGCACGCCCCTCACTCCCGCCGAACGCGGGGTTGTGGCCGGAATGGCGCGCCCTTCCCGTCACAACCCCGCGTTCGGCTGTGAGGCGCGGGCGGCTCGGTGTGACGAGCGCCATAGTGCTGGCAGTCCGGTGTTGTCAAGGTCACCGTTGGCAGCGGGATAACAGTTTGGTTACAGTGGAGGTAGTTGACCGCGTCCCCCGCAGGGACGACCTCCTACTGCCAGCCGGATCGACGCCGCCGGACTCGGACCCCCAACGGGTCACCGATGCGCCGCGGCCGTGCCCGGACAGTCCCAGCAAAGGACCCTCGTGACCTCCTTCCAGGACCCCACGACGCCTGACCTCACCCCCGCCGACGACGCCACCTCGACCCGCCGCGGCCTCGCCTTCGTCCGCCGCCCCGTCGCCCTCGTGACGGCGGGCGCCCTCGTCCTGCTGACCGCGGGCGGCGCCGTCGCCGCGTCGTCGGCGCACAAGACGGTCGAGGTCGACATCGACGGCGAGACCGCCTCGATCTCGACGTTCGCCGGCTCCGTCGCGGGCGCCCTCGAGGCCGCCGGCGTGAGCGTCGGCGAGAAGGACCAGGTGACCCCGGCGCTCGACTCCGAGCTGACCGACGGCGCCGAGATCGTCGTCCGCCACGCGATCCCGCTGACGGTCAAGGTCGACGGCAAGACCGAGACGGTCTGGACCGCTGCGCCGTCGACGACGGACGCCCTCGCCGTCCTCGCCGCCTCCGGTCGCGACGCCCAGGCCGTCGCCTCCCGTTCCGCGGTGGACGGCCGCCAGACGCTCGACCTGCCGGTCACGGCCGGCGGGGCCGCCGTCGTCCTCGTCGACGGCAGGTCGATCCCGGTCACGCTCGACGGCTCGGCCGGCCTCGACGAGGCCCTCGAGCTGGCCGGCGTCACGCTCGGCGACTTCGACCGCGTCGAGATCGGCGTGGGCGCCGACGGCGTCCCGGCCGTCTCCGTGGTCCGGATCGGTCAGGGCCAGCGCGTCGAGACCGTCGGCATCCCGTTCAGCACGCGCGAGCAGCAGGACGACTCGCTGTACGTCGGGCAGCGCCGCGTCGTGCAGACGGGTCAGGCCGGCACGCTCGAGCGGACCTTCCTCACCGTGACCGTCTCCGGCTCCGAGGTCTACGCCTCAGCGCCGCTGGAGAAGGTGCTCGCCGCGCCGGTCGAGCAGGTCGTCGCGGTCGGCACCAAGGAGCGCCCGGTCGCCGCGGCGCCGGCGGCGTCGTCCGGTGGCGGCTCGTACACGGGCAGCGGGGTCTGGGGTGCCCTCGCCCAGTGCGAGTCGGGCGGCAACCCCGGCGCCGTCTCCGCCAACGGTCTGTACTACGGCCTCTACCAGTTCTCGGTCGGCACGTGGCAGGCGATGGGCGGCTCCGGTCTGCCGTCGCAGGCCTCGCCCGCCGAGCAGACCGCTCGGGCACAGGCGCTGCAGGCGCGCTCCGGCTGGGGCCAGTGGCCCGCCTGCGCCCGCAAGCTCGGCCTGCTCTGACCTCACCCCCGTCTCGCCGAGCGTCACCTTCCCGCCCGCCCCGTCTCGCCGAGCGTCACCTTTCGCACCCGATCTCGGCCTGTCGGTCGGCGTGTCGCAGCCGAAAGGTGACGCTCGGCGTCGGGGGTTCGGCGGGAAGGTGACGCTCGGCGCGTCGGGGCGGGGGCTAGGGTCGGCGCGTGACCGCGCTCCTCGGGCCCGCCGACGTGCGGGAGCTCGCCGAGCGGCTCGGCCTGCGCCCCACCAAGACCCTCGGCCAGAACTTCGTCGTCGACGCCGGCACCGTCCGGCGGATCGTGCGGACCTCCCAGGTGGGCGCGGGAGACGTCGTCGTCG
>JBDIAU010000048.1:0-9067 GCA_039812565.1 Beutenbergiaceae bacterium | reverse complement strand
CGGGCTCGACTCCGAGCAGAACGAGACGGTCGACGGCCGCTGGCGGTACATCGAGCACACCGGCACGGGCACGCGCGTGTTCATCCGGCTCCAGCGTCAGATGTTCGCCGTCCCCGAGGAGATCCGCATCACCGGGGTCATCTACCTGCCCCGAGTACCAGGGGACCCGATCACCAGCCAGCTCCTGCGGGAGCTGCCGACCGCTCGCATCGAAGCAGCGATCAACAAGCGGCTCTTCGCCATGAGCCGCACCACCACCCTGACCGGCGGCAAGATCGAACTCCCCAGCGGCCGCAAGGTCGCCGAACGCGACCTCCTCAAACCGCTCGGCGAGCCCAAGCAGACGCCCGACTTCTACGAGCTCGTCGCCCTCCAGCACGGCCGGCTCAGCGCCAACGGCGACCCGAACCCGTCGGCGACCATGGCCGAGCTCAACGGCGTCGCCCTCAGCACCGCCCAAGGCTGGGTCGCCAAGGCCCGCACCCGCGGACTCCTCCCGCCCGGGCGGCGGGGACGCGCCGGATAGCCTCAGCAGCATCTCGCCTCGCCGGCAGGGCGGCATGGGCGCGTGGCGCAAAGAGTAGTGTCTCTGTTTGGCTCTTCGAAAGATCGATCTGGTAGTCGGGGTCTAATAGGAGCTGTCCCACGCATTCCGTCCGGCGGCCTGCTGGCGTACCGTGACGTCAGCTGATGTGGGGAGGACCCCAATGCGCTCGAACACCAAAGCAACGCCATGAACACGCCAGTCGCGACGGTCTCGCGCAAGGGCGTGGATGAACCCAGATCGCTGTGGTCCGCCCTGCTTCGTTCACCATGGCTGTGGGTGGCCGGAGTCGTCGCGCTCATCACCTCCCCGATGCTGTTCCTGTCCTCACTCGTGGTCGGACTCATCGCGAGCATCGTCGGCGGGGCACTGTGGGGCACGCGGAGGCGTGCCTGGCTACTGGCCGGGGGGATCGGGCTGGTTCTCGGAGCCTTGCCCTACTCCCTCGCCGCGCTGCGAGCCCTCAACCCATAGGTCAGCGGCCTGGAAGGCCCTCCCGAACGAGGGAACATCGGCGTTCGGCGTGCGCCAGGAGAGCGAGCGCCGACCCGACCGCACCGGCGATTAGAGATTAGGCCCCCCGCAATCGATTCATTCCCGCAGCACGCAGAATCGTGCCTACTCATCGGCTGTTTGCCGCCAGCCAGTGATCGACTTGTGCGGGCGCCAAGGCCGTGCCAAACTCGCAACGCGCGCATGTCCAAATGTCGGTCATCAAGAAATGGGAATGCGATGAAGAATAGAACGAAGCTCACGCGGGTCGCGGCGACGTTCGCGCTTGCTGCGCTGGCAGGTGGGGGCGCAACGTCGCTCGCGTACGCGCAGAACCACAGCGCGACCACCACTGGGTCGCATGCGTGGTCAGTCGGAACGGTCGCCTACAACAAGGACACCGGCGCCGACGGCGACTGGACCCGCACCAACTGGAACAGCGGCAGCGGCAGCGGCGGCTTCAACAACGCCAGCGGCTACGGCGCTACCGTGTCGATGAACACAAGCAAGGACATCACGGCGGTCCAAGCGTGCAAGTCCAGGGTCGCACTCCCCATGGTCTGCTCCTCGTGGAACAACGACTACTGACGCGATCGCTGTGGAAGGCGCCGCGGGCGTTGTCGGTGCTGGTGGCGCTCTCCACGACGCTGGTCGTGCTGGCGTGCGGCGTGCTCGGAGTCATCGCCGCGAGCTTCGAGGCGCAGTCGTTCTACGCGAGCCACGCCGCGATCCGAACACCTGCACTCTTCCCCGACGAAGACGCCACGGTCCGGGCCCGCCCCGTGTACACGCACGCGGGCGGGCGGACGATCCACGTCATCGCCAGCGAACCTCTGACCCCCGCCGTGACGCCACCCCTCGGCCTCGACCGGTGGCCCGCCCCCGGACAGTTCCTGATCTCAGCCGACCTGGAACCCGACACGCAGGCCCTGAGCGCCCGGTTCGGTGACCTCGCAGGCGTCATCGACGACGCGTGGCTCCCCTCAGCCCAGTCACGCACGGTCTTCGTCCGGCCCGTCCACGCCCTCCCGGCCGACGCCGAGGCCTCAGCCTTCGGCGTCTCCGGCCCGTTGCAGGCCGTGGCCGCGGAGGCCTCCGGCTTCAACCTGACATCCCAGATCCCGCTCCCCGTCGCTTTGGGCGGCGCCGGCATCGCGCTCGTCCTGCCGGCGATCCTGGTGCTCTCCGCCGTGCTGGCCCGGGTCCGGGCGCAACGCAGCGGCCTGACGCGGACCCTGGAGATCCTCGGCGTGCCGCCAGGGGTCTTGCACCGCCGCGCGATCCGCGGCCTCCTGCCACCGCTCGCCGCAGGGCTCCTGACGGCGGTCGCGACAGCCTGCGTGGCCCTGGCGGTGGACATCCCGCTCCCCCTGGCCGACTACACCATCCGATCCATCGACCTGCACCGGTCCCTGGGGCTCATAGCAGTGGCTCTCGCCCTCGGCGGTGCCGTCGCGGCCGTGGTGCTCATCGCTATGTCGCGACCGCGGTCCCTGGCCCAGGCCAACCGGCCCCAGCCAGCGGGCCCATCACGCGGGCGCCCCCTGGTAGCGGCCGCGTGCGTCGTCGTCATCGTCGGGTCCTCCCAGCTCGCCATGGACGCCACCGCCGCGGCCGTCGCCTCAGGCTCCGACGCGAGCGGAATCCTGTGGCTAATGGGCGGGATCCTGCTCGGCGTCGCCACCCTGCCCGCCCTCATCGGCGAACTTGTGGACCGGCTCGGTCATCTCCTCGCCGCCGCCGGGCGCCGCCAGGGACGCGGGACAGCGATCCTGGTCGGACGTTCCCTGGTCGCCTCCCGTGGCGCGGTGCGCATCGCGACCGCCGGCGCTGTCCTGATCGTCGTCTCCTCAGGGGCAGCAACCTGGGCGCTGGCCGGGTCACTGCCCGCCCTGGCCGCCCAGCAGACGCTCAACCGGGTAGACGGCCGCTTCGTCGAGATCACCGGCCCACAAGAGGACCTCGAGACCGCACCCGCGGTCCTCGCTGCCCTCCGCCCGGACATCGCCCACCTCACCATCGACTCAGTGATGACGCCGACGTCCACCGACAGGACGCAGAACGCGGTCTCCTTCACGCAGGAACTCGCCGTCTACGGGGACCCCGACTCCCTCGAGCACTGGGGGCTCCGGGCCGGGCAGTCGTTGCTGGTCGGCGAGCTCCCCAACGACCTGGACGCTGCGATGCCGGCGGAGCCAGAGGTCACGGTCGCAGTCCACGAAGGGCCTGCCCCGGACCGCCTTCCCGACGTCGGCGCGGGAGCCGCATACCGGTTCCACGTCGCGTTCGACACCGCCGGATCACGCGTCGAGCGGGACGAGATCCAGCGCGCCCTCACACAGGCAGGGGGCCTTGACTGGAACGTGCGACTCGGCGGCGAGCAATGGGTCGTCGGCGCGAACGACCTCGCCCACGCCCTGCGCTGGGTCGTGTGGTTCGCCGTGCTCGGCGGGCTCGTGATGCTGCTGTCCGTGTGGGCCCGCACCGCCGCCGACCTGACCCGGCAAGCCCAGACCATCACGCCCATCGACACGCTCTTCTCGACCCGCGCCAAAGCACCCCGGGTCCTGGCCGCGCGGATGCTGCTCCTGACCGGGACGGCGACCATCATCGGCGCCGGCGCCGGCGGGATGTTCTCCCGCATGTCCAGCGGCGCCCTGACCACCACCGCCGGAGCGCCGGCGATCGTTGCACTCGTGGCAATCCTCTGCGCCGCCGCGATGGCCGCGCTGAGCGCTCCGCTCGTCCTGCGCCTGCGACCCGACAAACACCCATGGACGGGCAGGAGATCCCGTGACTCACACCGAGACTGATCCCGCGACCGGACCCAACCTCAACCCACCGCGGAACTCCCCGGTCCGCGTCGCGGGAGTGAGCCACGCTTTCGGGAGCCGAGAGGTGCTCCACGACGTGACGCTTGACGTGGCCGCAGGGCAGTCCGTCGCCATCACAGGCCCCTCCGGAAGCGGCAAGACGACCCTTCTGTCCTGCATGCTCGGACTCATCCGCCCCCGAAGCGGCACCGTCTACCTTGCCGGCGTTGAGATCACGGGACTCTCCCGGCGCCTACGAGCCGTCCTGCGCAGCACCCACGTCGGCATCGTGTTCCAGCACGGTGAACTCATCCCATACCTCACCGCCGAGGAGAACGTCGCCCTCCCCGCCCTCATGGGCGGGCCGAACCCGGCGGCACTAGATCACGCCAAAACCATTCTCACCGAACTCGGTGTCGCCCGCACCACGCTCGCCGCAGACCTGTCTGGCGGCGAGGTCCAACGGGTCGCCCTGGCCCGCGCCCTCATCAACAACCCCGCCATCATCTTCGCCGACGAACCCACGGGGTCCCTCGACGCCGGCCTACGCGACGCCGCAGCGGAACGCCTCTTCGCCATCCCCAAGCAACGCCGCTGCGCCCTCATCGTCGTCACCCACGACCCCACCGTCGCCGCACGCGCCGACAGCGTGTTGAGCCTGCGCGACGGGACCCTGCGCCCACATTGACCTGCAGGCGAGGTCCCGCCACGCCTGCCAGTAGGTAGCTCAGGTCACGCGCCTCAGCCCTAGGGCCCCTTCACACGCAGCCGGCTGCGAATCCCTCGGGCGTACGGATCAGGGATCAACAGCGAGCTCGTCGCCTGACGTCACGTCGATCAGAGGCCTGTCGCCGAGAGGTGCGTGTAGTCGGACCTCGACTGTGTCCTGGCAGTCTCCACTGCCCGGGCCACCAAGGGTGCGGGTCGAGACGACCGCGACCTCCACCCTCGTGTCCTGCTCGTCAAGGAGGTCGAGTTCGGGTTCATCGCCGCAGGTGTTGACCATTAGGGCGAGCAGGTCCTGATCGAGTAGCACCACGCGGGCGATCGGCACCCTGTCGCGCCACGATACCCCGCGGGTCAGAACGACTGCCGTTGCGACAACGGCGAGGAGAAGCAAGACCGCCACACCCCACCGAAGTAGGCGCCGCCGATTGACATTGGCAAGGCTGCTGCGGTGGAGACGCGCGGACATCAGTTGGTCGCGATCCAGACACTGAGGGCATCATCGATCCGGTCAGCACGCGCGAATTGATCACGGTCGAACGGCGCCACCGGGTCGTACCTCCAGCCCGAGTGCAGTCCGTAAGCAGTATTGCCCCAGTAGATCGGGCCACCGCTGTCACCTGGGGCCGCGAGGCGCGCGCCCATTTGCACCAGATTGCAGATGCTGCCGCGGCAATCGTTGAGCTTACGTACCTCCTGGCAACTCGCGTGGTTGGTTGCGCCGTTCTTGCACAAGGTTTGGCCAACAGTCGGTGCCCCGATCCCAGAGACGTCGCGGAGGGCCGTCTCAGTCACTGTCGCGGTCCCGGCATAGAAGTCGTCCGAGTGAGTCGCGCCTCCCGTGTGCCACTGGAAGTCACCGTGGGTGCCCTGGTGCTCGGCCTTGAAGGTGAGCGAGTAGCCGTCGTCGCTCAGACTGTTGGCGCAGTGACCGGCCGTAGCTATACCCCGCGTTCCGCTCGTGCTGCTAGACGCTCTGGTTCCGAAACCCGAGGTGCATCCCGAGATGCTCTCACCTCCGTGATGGTAGCTAGCGCTGTCGGTGCCGCCGAGGATCCCACTCCTGGCCACAACCACAACCGCCGTGATACCAGAATCGCCAGTGAGGACTGCACGAAGTGCGCGCTGCGCGGTCGCATTCAGGTCGGCGACATCCGACTCCTGCTGCGGTTCGTCGAGTAGAGCGCTGGTGACGATGGTGCGCGTGTCGCCCTCAAACGACGTGGCGGCGTCACGCACACCGGGCGAGCCGAGGATCGCGTAGTGGACGCTCTCGATCGACGCCTGTAGCTCCAGCTCCGAGTAGCCCTCGTCAGCGCGAATGCCGACCTCGACGAAGGGTGCGATCTCCGCGAATGAGTCAAGAACGGCGCTGAGGTCCTCGGGTGCGGAGCCCTTGAAGGAGACCCAGGCGTGACCTGCATCGACGACCTCCGCGCCGGAGAACGAATCCGGATGTCCTTGCCTGATCATCTCGACTGCCAAGGCGAAGTTGTCGTTCCAGGCGTAGCGGGCGATCGCCTGGTCCAGCGAGATGCCGTTCTGCTCGGCCACCAACCGCAAGTCCTGCATCTCCGCGGCGCTGATCTGGTCTTCGATCCGCAGCGGAGCGACCTCGGTCGTCTGAGTATCCGGGATCGATTCGTCACTGTCGTCAGCATGCGCGAGCGAACCTATGAAGAGCAGGCTGGCCGCGGAGGTACATGCTGAGAGAATCCGGAGTGCGTGGCTTCTGATCATGAGGACCCCTTGAAGGATCACGTGTCCGAGCCCGCCAAGTGCGGACAGTTCATCGTAGCGGCTGTGAATAGCTCGTGCCGCGCGATGAAGCGAGGAGGACCTGATCCTCGATCCACCGGTGACCCGCGGGGCCGCCGGCGGCGCGCTGCCCCGCCACCCATGAATGCACGTATGCTACCTTCGGTAGTTGCAGATACACGACAGCGGGGAGGCGGCGTGCACGGCGGTGTGATCCTGTTCCGGGGGACGGGTGCTGCCGCGCGCCGGTACCTGGAGTCGGATCGCTCGCGGGCGGACGAGTACTACCTGGACGCCGGCGCCTCGCCGGCAGAGCTCGCCGTGGTCGACCACTGCGGATCGGTGGTCGAGGAGGCGTCCTTGACGCCCGAGGCGTACGCGGGCTGGGTGGACTGGGTGGACCCAGTCACCGGGGAGTCGATGGGGCGGGCCCGGCAGGGCGGGGACGGGCGGCGGGGCTCGCCGCGGTTCGCGGAGATGGTGGTGAACACCCCGAAGTCGTTGTCGATCGCCGCCGCCCTGCACCCGGAGGTCTCCGCGGCGCTGGATGCCGCGCAGCGGGACGCCGTGGCTGAGATCCGCTCGTGGCTCGGGGCGCACTCGGTGACCCGGGTCGGTCCGCGCGGGCGGCAGGAGGTCGTGGCGGTGGAGCGGCTGGCGACGGTCGCGATCGTGCACCGGACCTCCCGGGCGGGTGACCCGCACCGGCACATCCACCTTCAGGTCGGCACCCGGGTCTGGGCCGCGGGCGCGTGGCGGGGGTTGGACACGGCGGCGCTGTTCCGCCAGCAGGGCGCGATCCGCGCGCTCGGCACCGCGGTGCTCGCGGCCCACCCCCGCCTCGCCGCGGTGCTGGACGCCCACGGCCTGACGCTCGACCCGGTGACCGGGGAGGTCGCCGAGCTGGCGCCGTTCAACGCGGTGCTGAGCAAGCGCGCTGAGCAGGTCGCCCGCAACCTCGCCGCGCTGCAGGCGCAGTGGGAGGCCGCCCACCCCGGAGCCGAGCCGGGCCGGACCGTCCGCGCCCGGATGCAGGCCCAGGCGTGGGACCACGACCGCCCGCACAAGAAGCCCTCCCACCTCGGCAGCGAGTCCGGGTGGCGGGTCGAGCTCGAGGCGGCCGGCTACACCCCCGACCTGCCCCCCGCGCCTCATCACTCCCCCGTCTCACTGGACGACCTGCGGGTGCAGGAGGTCGCGAACCGGGCGTTGGACCGGTGCAGCTCGGCGGCGTCGACGTGGACCGTGCACGACATCCAGGAGCACGTCACCCGCCTGCTCACGCAGGCCGGCGTGCGCGCCGACCGGCGGGAGCTGCGCGAGGTCATCGCGATGACGACCCGACTCGCCGCGCAGGACTGCTTCTCGGTGCTGCCACCCGGGACGGCCCGACCGGAGCACGTCGCGCACCTGACCACCCTGCGCGTCATCGACGTCGACAGCCAGCTGCGCGACCTGCTGGCCGCGCGCGCCGCCCAGCCACCCGCCGGCGCGCCCGACGTGCTCGCGCTGGCGCGTGAGCGGGGTCTGGATGACGAGCAGGCGCAGGCCGCGGCGGCGGTCGCCTCGGCCGACCCGCTGGTCGTCGTCGAGGGTGCCGCCGGTGCCGGCAAGACCACGATGCTCGGCGCGGCGATCCACGCCGCGCAGCTCCAGGGCCGCGCCACCAGGATCGTGACGCCGACGAAGAAGGCCGCCGACGTCGCCGCCCGCGAGCTCGGCGTCTCGGCCGAGTCGGTGGCCAAGCTCGTGCACGAGCACGGGTGGCGGTGGAACACCGACGGCGTCTGGACCCGCCTGGGCGTCGGGGAGGCGGACCCCGACACCGGCCGCCCCTACACCGGCCCGTCGGCGTCCGCTTGCCTGCGCCGCGGGGAGCGGATCGTCGTGGACGAGGCCGGGATGCTCGACCAGGACACCGCCCTGGCCCTGCTGCGCCTCGCCGACGAGGCCGACGCGAGCCTGGCCCTGGTCGGGGACCGCGCCCAGCTGCCCGCCGTCGGGCGCGGCGGCGTCCTCGACATCGCCGCCCAGGTCTGCCCCCGCACGTTCGACATGGCCACCGTCCACCGCTTCACCGACCCCCAGTACGCCGACCTGTCGGTGCGGATGCGCCGCGGCGAGAACCCCGGGGCGGTCTTCGACCGCCTGCACGCCCTCGGCCTGGTCGTCCTGCACCCGAGCACCGAGGACGCGCACACCGCCATCGCCCGTGGCGCGGGGGTGGGTGATGCGGTCACCGTCGCCACGAACGACGACGCCCGGGCTCTGAACACGACGATCCGCCGCCGGCGCGTCGAGCGGGGTGACGTCGACGACGCCCGCACCACCCGCGGCAGCGACGCCCTGCCGATCGGCGCCGGCGACGTGATCCAGACCCGCCGCAACGCCGCCGACCTGCGCGTGGCGAACCGCCAGACCTGGACCGTCCAGCACGTCACCGACGACGGCGAGGTCTGGGCCCGCCAGGCCGGCCCCGGGCACCCGGACCGGGCCAGCGTCCGCCTGCCGGCCGCCTACGTCGCCGAGCACACCCACCTCGCCTACGCCGCGACCGCCTACGGCGTGCAGGGCGCGACCACGCCCGCCGCGCACACCCTCCTGAGCGACGCGCTGGACGCCTCCGGGCTGTACGTCGCCATGACCCGCGGACGGCACACCAACACCCTGCACGTCGTCGCCGCGGACCTGGCCGACGCCCGCGAGCAGTTCACCACCGCCCTGCAGCGCGACC
>JBDIAU010000047.1:0-9370 GCA_039812565.1 Beutenbergiaceae bacterium | reverse complement strand
TCGTCCGCACGAACTCGTGGACGTGCGGGATGTCGCGCAGGACCACCGTGCCCTGCTCGGACGCCGCGGACACCTTGAGGGTGCCGCACTTGACCATCCGGTCGATGATGCCCTGGTCGTAGGCGGTGTCGTTGATCCGGTCGAGCGGGATGTCGCGGCCGGTGCGGCGGATGATGCCCTGCCGCGTGACGAGCCGCTCGTTGGTGAGGGTGCTCGTGCGCATCAGCCACTTGAGCCACGGCCAGACGCCGAACACGAGCACGACGAACGCGAAGGCCACCCACCCCGCCGTGCTCAGCCACACCCAGAAGCCCTCGGTCGGAGCGAGGACCTGCACGGCGACGACGCCCGCGATCGCGAGCAGGCAGATGAGCATCGCGCCGAGCAGGTGCTTCCAGTGCTCACGCGTCTCGATGACGATCTGCTCGTTCGGCCCGAGCTGGCTGGGAGGAAGTCCCATGACGACTCCTGGGTACGACGGCGGCCTCGAGGAGCGTCGCAGGGTGTCGACGTCCCTGGCCGGCCCCAGGATAGGGCCCCGACCGGCGCCGATGCCGCGGACCTACCGACCGCGCTCCTCCCGCTGCGAGCGCGGGACCAGGCGCACGGTCGGCAGCTCGGGCGCCGGCAGGGGCGCGCCGTCGTACCCCTCGACCCGGCCGAACCGCGGCCCGCCGCCGGCGAGGCCGGCCTGCCAGGCGGCGCGCGCCTCGACCACCTCGTCGTGGCTGCGCCCGACGAAGTTCCACCACATGAGGATGTCCTCCTCGAACGGCGCACCGCCCAGGAGCATCACCCGGGCAGGCCCCGACGGCCCCGACTCGACCTCGACGTCGCCCGCCCCCGGCGGCAGGTACGCGAGCGCCGACGGCGCGACCTCCCGGCCCGCGACCCGCACCTCGCCCGCGTCCACGAGCAGGCCGTGCTCGAAGCCCCGCTCCAACGGCACCCGCGCCCGGGCTCCCGCGGGCACCGTGAGCTCCGCGCCCACGATCGGCGAGAACGCCGTCGCCGGGGAGGTGACGCCGTCGAGCGCCCCGACGAGGACGACGGCGCGGCCGCCGTCGAGCTCGACGACGGGCAGCGCGCCGTGGTGCTCGAACGCCGGCCCGCCGTGCCGGGCGGACTCGGGCAGGGCCACCCAGAGCTGGACGCCGTGCAGGACCCGCGTGCCCGGCAGCGACACCTCCGAGTGCGCGATCCCGTGCCCCGCCGTCATGAGGTTGAGCTGGCCCGGCCGGATCGTCTGCACGGAGCCGACGCTGTCCCGGTGCTCGACGTCGCCCGCGAACAGCCAGGTGACGGTCTGCAGACCGGTGTGCGGGTGGGGCGGGACGTTCATGCCGGCGCGACCGGCGACGTCGTCGGGGCCGTAGTGGTCGGCGAAGCACCACGGCCCGACCAGGCTGCGCTCGCGCGACGGCAGGGTGCGGCGAACCGTCATGGCCCGCGGGCCGCCCAGCGGCACCAGCCGGGGCTCCACCACCTGGAGCTCGGCGGGCCCGCGGTGGCACTCGGTCTCCAGCGGCAGGGTCTCGAGGTTGCTCACGAGGGCACCCTAGGCACGGGTGTCAAGCGGTCGCCGTCGACCGCCGGGACGTCCCGCACCGCGACCCCTCGACGGCGCCGCGCGCACGTGCGGAGCCTCACACCGCATGCGGTCCACGAGGTGATCCCCACGTCACGGGCGGCCTGTAAAGTGCGCGCAAAGTCGCAGGCCGGACGCGGGCGGGGAGCGCCGCGAGGGCCGGCGCCACCGCCCCGAGCGCCAGGAGGACCGAGTGACCAACCTCCTGACCTCCTACGAGGCGGGCGGGCCCGGGCACGACGAGATGCTCCAGTCGACCGGCGCCGCGAAGGCGGCCTGGGCGCAGCTGGCCGACCTCGTGGACCTCCACTCGTGGTCGCAGATGTCGGCGCGCCGCGGCGAGGTGGTCCGTCTCCTGGAGGACCACGGCGTCCAGTACGGCGGGGCCAGCGAAGACGGCCAGCCGTGGAACCTCGACCCGCTGCCGGTCCTCCTCGACGAGGCCGAGTGGGCGCGGATCGAGGCGGGGATCGCCCAGCGCAGCGAGCTGCTCGACGAGGTCCTCACCGACCTCTACGGGCCCCGCCGGCTCCTGACCACGGGCGTGCTGCCCCCGGAGATCGTGCTCGGTCACCCCGGATTCCTGCGGGCGGCCGACGGCGTCACCCTCCCCGGGGCGCACCAGCTCTTCCTCACCGCCGCCGACATCGCCCGCAACGCCGACGGCTCGTGGCAGGTCATCGCCGACCGCACCCAGGCGCCCGCCGGCATGGGCTACGCGATGGAGGACCGTCGCGTCCTCGCGCAGGTCCTCTCCGGCCTGTACCGCAAGGCCCGGATCCAGCGGCTCGGCCCGTTCTTCCACTCCATGCGACTCGCCCTGCGCGAGGTGGCCCCGCCGCGCGCGGGCGACGTCCCCCGGATCGCGGTCCTCACCCCCGGGCCGTACTCGGAGACGGCGTTCGACCAGGCCTACCTCTCCGCGATGCTGGGCTTCCCCCTGGTCGAGGGCCAGGACCTCGTGGTCGACGGCGGCCGCCTCTGGATGCGGTCGATGGACCGGATGGAGCCGGTGGACGTGCTCGTGCGGCGCGTCGACGCGGAGTACTGCGACCCGCTGGACCTGCGCGGCGACTCCCAGCTGGGCGTCCCCGGCCTGCTGCACGCCGCCCGCCAGGGCGGGGTCTCGGTGGTCAACACCCTCGGCAGCGGCGTCCTCGAGAACGCCGCCCTCCTGACGTTCCTGCCACGCATCTCCCGCGAGCTGCGCGGGCAGGAGCTGCTCCTCAGCTCCGCCGTCACCTACTGGTGCGGCGAGCGCGCGATGTGCAGCCACGTCATCGCGAACCTCGAACGGCTCGTCATCAAGCCGACGTTCCGCTCCCGCGGGCAGCGCTCCGTCCTCGGGTGGACCCTCACCGCCGCGGAGCGGGCCGACCTCGCCGCCCGGATCTCCGCCGCGCCCCACGCGTGGGTGGGCCAGGAGCCGATCGAGGCGTCGACGGCGCCCACCGTCGCCGACGGCGCCCTCGAGGCGCGCGCGACCGTCCTGCGGACGTTCGCCGTCGCCCGCCCGGACGGCTACCAGGTGATGTCGGGAGCGCTGGCACGCTCGGCGACGGACGGCCGGGCGACGCTCGTCTCCGGCACGTCGAGCGCCGTCGCCAAGGACGTGTGGGTGCTGTCCTCCGAGCCCTACGCGATCGCCGACCCGTGGGTCCAGGAGGGCCCGCCGCCGGCGCAGGTGGTGGCGTCGATCTCGCCGCGCGTCGCCGAGGACATGTACTGGTTCGGGCGCTACGCCGAGCGGGCCGAGGCGACGGTCCGCCTGCTGCGCGCCGTCGGCGACCGCTGGGACGACTTCCACGCGCAGCGCGGGGCGACCGGCGGCCGCGCGCTCGCCGTCCTCATGGACGCCCTGGCCCGGATCGCGGCGCCCGGCCCGCTCGCCCAGGTGCTCCTCGACCCGAGCGTGCCCGGCTCCGTCGCCTACGCGGTCAACCGGATGGAGACGGCCGCGGCGTCCGTCCGCGACCAGCTCAGCGCGGACACCTGGCTCGCCCTCTCGAGCATCGACCGCACCCTGCAGGCCGAGCGCGAGCGGACGGGGGACGACGACGACGGCGCCGCCGAAGCCTCCGCCGGCGGGCTCCGTGGGCCGGTGCTCGCCCGGCTGCTGGAGAGCCTGCTCGCCCTCCAGGGGCTCGGCTCGGAGTCCATGGTCCGCGACGTCGGCTGGTACCTCATGGACATCGGCATCCGGCTCGAGCGCGCGCAGCACCTCGTCGACACGCTCGCGGCGACCCTCACGCAGCGCCGCAGCGCCGCCGTCGACTCCCTCGTCCTGGAGTCCGTCCTGATCGCCTCCGAGAGCGTCATCACGTACCGGCGCCGCTACCAGACCCGGGCGAACGTGCCGACCATGCTGGACCTGCTCCTCGTCGACGGCCGCAACCCCCGCTCCGTCCGGTTCCAGCTCGACCGCCTGCGGCAGGACCTCGCCGAGGTGCCGGCCGGGGGCAGCGGCGTCGCGGCGCGGGACCGGCTGCTCGCCGACGTCGAGGACCTCCTCGACGAGCTGGACACCGCCGTCGTCGCCGACACCGACGAGCACGGCCGACGGCGCCGGCTCGCCGACCTCCTCGACTCGATCGGGTGGCGGCTGCGGGAGCTCGACGCCGAGCTCACGCGCATCCACTTCGTCCACCCGACCCCGAGCCAGTGGCTCGACGCCGGCAGCTGGGGGGCGGCATGAGCCGAACCGACGCGAGCGAGGCCCGGCACTTCCACCTCGTGCACCGCACGACGTACACGTACCCCGACGTCGTGACGTCCTCCTACGGGCGGGCGCTCCTGCTCCCCCGCACGTCCTCCGGACAGGTGTGCCACTGGAGCGAGATCCGCACCGACCCGGTGGCGGCCGAGATCGCCGAGCACCGCGACTTCTACGGCAACCGCTCGTCGTACTTCGCGATCAACGAGTCGCACACCGTGCTCGAGGTGGTCGCGGAGTCGCTGCTCACCGTGGCGCGCAAGGCGGCGCAGGTGGAGCGGATCCCCGCGACGCCGTGGGAGTCCGTCGCCCACGCGACCCGCTCCCTGCGCAGCACCGGGGACCAGACGCAGCCCGACCACGCGGCCGCCGTCGTCGCCGTGACCGACGGCGCCCTCGCCTCCGCGCTCGTGGAGCCCGACGACGACATCCGCGCCTACGCCTCGCCGTCGTTCCCGCCCGGCCGGCTCGTGGGCCACGCGATCCGGGACCTCACGACCCGGATCTTCCACGACTTCACCTACCGCAGCGGCTCGACGACCGTCCGCACCCCGCTCGGCGAGGTGCTCGAGCGGCGCGAGGGCGTGTGCCAGGACTTCGCGCACCTGCTGGTCGCGTGCGTGCGGTCGATGGGCCTGGCCGCGCGATACGTCTCGGGCTACATCGAGACGCAGCCGCCGCCGGGCGTGCCGAAGCTGCGGGGGGTCGACGCGTCGCACGCGTGGGCGTCCGTGTGGGTGCCGCACGGCGGCTGGGTGCAGACCGACCCGACGAACGACCAGTTCGTCGACAACCGGTACGTCGTCCTCGGCTGGGGGCGCGACTACCGCGACGTCTCCCCCCTGCGCGGCATCGTGTTCACCGAGGCCGAGGACTCCTCGCTGAGCGTCGCCGTCGACCTGCTGCCGATCACTCGCGACGAGCTCGAGGAGCTCCGGCAGCGCTGACGGCGATGGCGCCCGAGGACGCCACCGCCGTCGTCGGACGCGTCAGCCGATCGGGGTGTCCCCCACGTACGGGGTGCGCAGGTGCACCGGCTCGACCGGCTGCTCCTCCCGAGCCTTCGCGCGCTTCGCGGACACGGCCGCGGCGCGCAGGTTGAGCGCCTCGACGAGGAGCGAGAAGGCGATCGGGCCGTAGATGTAGCCCTTCGGGATGTGCTGGTCGAAGCCCTCAGCCACGAGGCTCGCGCCGATGAGCAGGAGGAACGAGAGGGCGAGCATCTTGACGGTCGGGTGCCGGTCGACGAAGTCGCCGATCGGCCCCGCCGAGATCAGCATGATCACGATGGCGACGACGACGGCGGCGATCATCACCGCGAGCTCGTCCACCATCCCGACGGCGGTGATCACCGAGTCGAGCGAGAACACGATGTCCAGCAGCATGATCTGGACGATGACGCCGCCGAACGTGACCGCGGCCGTGCGCTTCGCGGTGTGCTTCTCGGGGCCCTCCAGCCGCTCGTGGATCTCGATCGTCGCCTTCACGATGAGGAAGATGCCGCCGAGCAGCAGGATCAGGTCCCGGCCGGAGATCTCCTGGCCGAAGATCTCGAACAGCGGCGCCGTCAGCTTGACGATCCACGAGAGGGACAGCAGCAGCAGGATCCGCATGATGAGGGCGAGCGAGAGGCCGATCGTCCGGGCGCGGGGCCGCTGCTCGGGCGGCAGCTTCCCCGCCATGATCGAGATGAAGACGATGTTGTCGATGCCGAGGACGATCTCGAGGAGCAGCAGCGTCGCGAACGCGATCCACACCTGGGGATCGGTGAGCAGTTCCATGAGGAGGTCCTCTCGGGGTTCCGGCGGCCGCGGCGGGGCAGGTGGCCGCGAGGCGTGGGTCGGCGGGCGGGCGTGTGGCGGGACGGGCGGTGGGGCAGGACGGCTGAGCTGAGACGTGGCTCGTCGCGGCGGCCTGGTTCGGGCGACGCCGATTGTGCCCGGACGACCCGCTGCACCGCGACCACCGCGCAAGGCGTCCACGGGTCGCCACTACCATGACGGGCATGTCGGGGCACGGAGCTCGGGGCAGCCGCGTCGTCGTCGCCGCGGCCGTCGTCGACCACCTGGACCGGCCGCGCACGCTGCTCGCCGCCCGGCGCTCCGCCCCCAAGTCGCTCGCCGGCCGCTGGGAGTTCCCGGGCGGGAAGGTCGAGCCTGGGGAGAGCCACCACGAGGCGCTCGTCCGCGAGATGACCGAGGAGCTCGGCGTCGACGTCGAGATCGGCGCCCACGTGCGCGGGCCCGTCGACGGCGCGTGGCCCGTCGTCCACGGGTACCTGATGCACGTGTGGCTCGCCCGGGTCACGGCCGGGGTCCCGGAGCCGCTCGTGGACCACGACGAGCTGCGCTGGCTCCCGTTCGGCACCTGGCACGACGTGCCGTGGCTCGACGCGGACCGGCCGATCGTCGACGCCGTCGCCCGCCTGGCCGCCGGGGCCGGGGTGCGAGCGGACGCCGACGTCGTGGACGCCGACGCCCGGTGATGGTCGTTTTTCCGACGTCCCGGCCGACTTTCGTCAGGAAGTGACAGACTAGGTCCATGCCGAAGATCGTCGGGGCCTCGCTGGCCGAGCACCGCGAGCAGGTGCGGGCGCGACTCTTCGCCGCCCTCGGCTCGCTGATGGCGGAGTCGGGCTTCGACGCCGTGAGCCTGGCCGACATCGCGGCGCGGGCGGGCGTCGGCCGCACCGCCGTGTACAACCACTTCCCGGACAAGGAGGCGCTGCTCCTCGCATTCATCGAGGATGAGACGTCCTCGTACGTCCGGACGCTCGAGGAGGCGCTCGAGGGCGTCGAGGACCCGGAGGAGCAGCTGCGGGTCTACGTCCGCCAGCAGGTCAGCCTGCGCCGGGCCTACCACCTCGCCCCCGGGCCGGACCTGCGCTCGGTGGTCTCGCCCGCGACGCTCTCCCGGCTGCGTGACCACGCGGTCCACATCGAGGCGATCCTGCGTCGCATCCTCACCGCCGGCGTGGCGTGCGGGCGCTTCCCCGAGCAGGACCTCGACGTCGTCGTCCCCCTCGTGAACGCCTGCCTCAAGGCACGCTCCGCCGACCCGACGCCGCCTCGCGAGTCCGTCGTGCGGGCCACGGAGGAGTTCGTGATGCGGGCTGTCGGTGCCGTCGTCGTCGAGCCGGTCGGCTGACCTGCGGATGCGCCGTCTCCTGGCCGTCGTGGGCGTCGTCGTGCTCGTCGGTGTCGCGTTCGTCGTCGCCGACCGCGTGGTGCAGGCGACGGTCGAGCAGCGGGCCACCGAGGCGCTCCCGACGTCGGGCCTGGCGCTCAGCGACGACGCGACCGTCTCCCTCGGCGGCTTCCCCTTCCTCACCCAGCTCGCCACCGGCAGGCTGCGCGACGCCTCGCTGACTGCAAGCTCCGTGGAGGTCGACGGGGTCGTCCTGACGGACGTGGTCGCGACCGCGTCCGGGGTGACCACCTCGGCGCCGCACGTGGCGGAGTCCGTCGCGCTGACGGCCACGGCTCCGGAGAGCACCCTGACGGACGCCGTCGAGCAGTCGCGCCTGGGGCAGCTCGGCGTCGACGTGACCATCACCGTCGAGGCCGGCGAGATCGTCGCGACCACGTCTCTCCTCGGCCTGCCCGTCGAGGTGGGGATGGTGCCCGAGGCCGCCGGCGACGCGATCGGCGTCGGCATCGAGGAAGTCCGGATCGCCGGGTTCACGGTGACCGTGGACGACCTCCCCCAGGCCGTCAAGACCGCTCTCGACCAGGTCCGGGTGCCGCTCGAAGGGCTCCCGGCCGGGCTGTCCGTGACCGAGGTCGAGGTGGTCGAGGACGGCCTGCGGCTGACCGCGACCGGGACGGACGTGCAGGTCGAGGCGGCCGTGCCGGTCGGGGCGGCGGGGCCGTAGGCGCGCGACGCCCGGGAGTCCTCGGGATGTCCGCGGCGGGCTGTCGACGCTCGTGCGGATCTCCGAGCCCGGGCCGACGGCGCTGGGCGCGACCGATCCCGTGCCCGTGAGGTGGCCGACCCGAGCCATCGCTAGAGGTCTGTCCCCAGGGCTACGGGGCGGGTTGCGTCGGTGTCGGTCGGTGCTGGTAGTGTCGAACACGTGTTCGAGGCTAGCAGACCGCGTGAGGGCGGTGCGACCGGTGGCGACGTGCCTGCCGAGGTCGCGCCCGCGAGTGAAC
Organism: Beutenbergiaceae bacterium; assembly: GCA_039812565.1. Taxonomy (GTDB): domain Bacteria; phylum Actinomycetota; class Actinomycetes; order Actinomycetales; family JAHECE01; genus JAHECE01. The sequence goes on along the minus strand of JBDIAU010000047.1, from coordinate 915 downwards.
CGGTCGCGTTGGCGCGGGCGGTGCTGGTCGCCGTCCAGGGCTTGTTCTCGGGTGCGGACCCGGGGTTGGCGGCGCAGTGGGAGGACGAGGACCGGGTGGTGGTGCTGGGCGAGCTGGACCGGGTCAGTGAGCTGGTGGGGGTGTATCGGGGTCGGGTGCTGGCCGCGCACCGGGCCGAGGGTCGGTGGGCGCGGGACGGGGATCGCTCGTTCGAGGCGTGGCGGGGACGCACGACTCGGCAGGGGTCGGGGGCGGCGCGTTCGGAGGTGGAGCTCGCGGACGGGCTGAGCGCCCTGCCCGAGGCCGCGAAGGCGGTCGAGACCGGTGAGACGTCGTTGGGGCATGTGCGGGTCTTGACCCGGCTGCGGGCGGGCGCCTCCGCCCCGGTGAAGAAGGCCCTGGAGGACGGCGGTGCGGCGGCTTTGCTGGCGGACGCGGCGGCGGCGGGGTGGGATGCGCCGACGTTCACCAGACGGGCGCAGGCGTGGGCGGCGAGCGTGGACACGCACGCCGTCGAGAGGACCTTCGCCGCGGTGCGGGAGCGCCGCTACGCGAGGGTGGTCGACCGGGACGGTGGGTGCTCGGTTGACGCGTTCTTGGACCCGGTCGCCGGGGCCGCGTTCCGCACCGCCCTGGAGGCCCTGTCCCCGGCGCCGTCGCCGGGGGATGAGCGGACCGCGGACCAGCGCCGCGCCGACGCGTTGGCCCGCCTGGGTGAGCGGGTCTTGGAGATCGGCGACGACCGGCTCGGCGCCCAGATCCGACCCCACCTCACCCTCCTGGTCCCGGTCGAGGCCTGGACCGGCATCCAACGCAGGAAGCACGCCCGCGCGAGCGGCGAGACGGGCCAGGACGGCGGGGACACGGTGGCCGGCGTCGCAGAGTCGGCCAGCGACGGGGCGGCTCCGGTGGCGT
>JBDIAU010000046.1:0-9499 GCA_039812565.1 Beutenbergiaceae bacterium | reverse complement strand
CCGCGGTCCGCGACGTCCATGACGTCCGTCGTCGTGGTCGCGCACATCGAGAACGCCACCGCGAACCGGCCCGACGCCACGAGCCGCTCGAGCTCCGCCGTCCCACGGCTCCCGCCGACGAACGAGATCCGGCCGTCGGTGCGGGGGTCCGCGATCCCCAGGACGGGCGCGAGCACGCGGTCCTGCAGGACGGAGATGTCGAGCCGGGCGATCGGGTCCGACTCGTCCACGAGGCCCTCGCGCACCACGGCCCGGTACCACTGGCCGTCGACGAGCACGCCCACCGTGTGCGGCGTGGTCGGCGCGACGGCGGAGCCCTCCGGGGTGAGGACGAACGTCTCCCCGAGCGCCGCGAGGAAGGCCTCGGGCGTGTGCCCGGCGAGGTCCGCGACCACCCGGTTGTACGGCAGGACGTTGAGGTCCCCGGCGGGGAACGTCACCGCGAGGAACTGGCCCGACTCGCCGGCGCCGCCGCGCAGCGCCGCGACCCGCGACGCCGCCGCGCTGCGGTGGTGACCGTCGGCGACGTAGAGCCGGCCCACGGCACCGAAGGCCGTCTGGAGCGTCTCCGTGTCCGCGCCGGTAGCGACCGCCCACAGGCAGTGGTGGACGCCGTCCGGCGTCGTGAAGTCCTCCAGCGGGTCCCCGAGGAGCGTCTCCGCGACCACCCGTGCGACGACGCTCGCCGCGGTGGTGTCCTCCCGGAACATGAGGAAGACGGGCTCGTCGTGCGCCCCGAGCGCGTCGATGTGCGCGACGCGGTCGTCCTCCTTGTCCCGGCGGGTGTGCTCGTGGGTGGCGATCGTCCCGTCGTCGTACTCGGCCACCGAGGCGACGGCGACGATGCCCGTCTGGACCGTCCTGCCGAGCTGCTGCCGGTACACGAGGTAGCGGGCGGCGTCGTCAGGCACGAGGACGCCGCGCTCGAGGAGCGCGGTCAGCGCGACGCGACCCTGCTCGTACACCTCGGGCGCGTGCGGGTCCACGGCGGCCGGCAGGTCGATCTCCGGCCGGGAGACGTGGAGGAAGGAGAGGTCGTTGCCCTCGGCGAGGGCCCGCGCCTCGTCGACGTCGACGACGTCGTACGGCGGGGCGGCGACGCGCGGGGCGAGACCGGGGGCGGGACGGACGGCACGGAACGGCTTCAGGACGGCCACGCAGCCAACCTACCAACTCCCCGTCCGGGCCCCGTCGGCGCGTGCGCACCACCCGGTGACCCCGGCGCTACGGCGTGCGGCGCCGCAACGTCGTCGCGGCGAGCGCGACGGCGGCGACCACGCACCCGGCCACCACGGCGACGTCCCGCCAGAAGGTGCCCGTCGGCTCGGCGTTCGCGCCCACGTCCTGCAGCGCCTCGACGGCGTACGTCATCGGCAGGACGTTGCTCACCGCCTCGAGCCAGCCCGCCATCTGGTCCCGCGGCACGAACAGCCCGCACAGGAGGATCTGCGGGAGCGCGATGAGCGGGAAGAACTGGACGGCCTGGAACTCGGTCCGCGCGAAAGCGCTCGCGAGCAGCCCCAGCGCGACGCCGAGGACCGCGTTGAGGACCGCGACAAGGACGACGAGCAGCACGCTGCCCTCGGTCTCGAGGCCGAAGACGAGGTAGGCGACGGCGCAGCCCAGCGCCGCCTGCAGGGTCGCCACGAGCGAGAACGCGATGCCGTAGCCGCCGAGCAGGTCGCCCTTGCCCATCGGCGTCGTCATCAGCCGCTCGAGGGTGCCCGACGCCCGTTCGCGCTGCATCGCGATGGACGGGATGAGGAACATCACGACGAACGGGAAGATGCCGAGCATGATCAGCCCGACGCGGTCGAACGTCGACGGCTGCCCGGGCGGGACCGGCACGTCGACGAACATGTAGTAGAGCAGCGTGAGCAGCAGCACCGGGATCCCGAGCACCAGCCCGACCGAGCGGTGGTCGTGCCCCAGCTGGCGCAGCACCCGGGCCACGGTCGCCCGCACGACGGCCGGGTGCATCAGCCCTCACCCCGGTGGCGCTGCTCGGCGTGCCGGCGCACGAGCCGCAGGAACGCCTCGTCGGGGTCGTCGGTGCCGCCCGTGTCCCGCAGCTCCTGCGGCGTGAACTGGCCGAGCAGCTCGCCCTCGCGCAGCAGGACGAGGCGCTCGCACCGGTCCGCCTCGTTCATCACGTGGCTCGAGACGAGCAGCGTGACCCCGGCGTCGCGCAGGTCCGCGAACGTCTGCCACAGGTCGGCGCGGAGCACCGGGTCGAGCCCGACGGTCGGCTCGTCGAGCACCAGGAGGTCCGGTGCCCCGACGAGGGCGCACGCGAGCGACACCCGGTTGCGTTCGCCGCCGGAGAGCGTGTCGACGCGCTGCCCGGCCCGGGAGGCCAGCCCGACGACGTCGACGGCGCGCGTGGCGGCGTCCCGGTCGCGTCCGGCGACGGTCGCGAAGTACCGGGCGTTCTCGGCCACCGTGAGGTCGCCGTAGACGCTGGCGTCCTGCGTCACGTAGCCGACGCGACGGCGCAGGCGGGCGTCGCCGGCCGGCAGGCCCAGCACCCGCACGGTCCCGGAGGTGACCACCTGCGTGCCGACGACGGCGCGCATGAGCGTGGTCTTGCCCGAGCCGGACGGGCCGAGCAGCCCGGTGATCGTGCCGAGCGGGACGTCGAGGCTCAGCCGGCGAAGCGCCCGGTGCGAGCCGCGCCGCACGCTCAGCTCCCGGACCTCGACCGCGGCGCTCAGCGTCGTCCCGCCTGCCGCCGGCCCGCCTCCCACAGCTCGACCGTAGCCCAGGCCAGGAGCCAGACGAGCAGGACGTTCCGCACGGCCTCCGCCAGGACGACCGGCGGCCACGCCCACAGGAAGCCGAGGTAGTCGAGCGGGAAGAGCCACTGCGTGAGCGCGGCGGCGACCACGACGACGACGGCGGGCGCCCGCCATCGGCTCGACCATCCCTCGACGCCCAGCGCCACGGCGACGGCGGGCAGGAGCCAGCTCATGTACTGCGGCGACCCGACCTTGTTGAAGGTGAACAGGGCTATCGCCAAGGCGAAGGACATGAGCAAGAGCAGGGGGACGTCCACGGCGGCCGACGGCGAGCCCGCGGGCCGCACCTGTCGAGCCCGCCACCCGAGCCACAGCAGCGCGACGACGGCGAGCACCATGGCGACGTCCAGGGCGCGAGCCACCAGCGAGGTGTCGACGCCCTCCAGCTCGAACGTGTTGAGGTCCGTGTTGAGCACGGCGCGGATGCCGCCGTCCCAGAGCCGGGCGAGGCTGAACGGCGTCGCCCCGACCGCCTCGACCTGGAGGCCGCGGCCGTCCTGCTGGCCGAGGAACCCGAGCACCCGCGGCCCGGCGCCGAGGACCAGCGCCCCGCCGACGACGAGCGCGGACAGCACCGCCGCCGGCACCAGAGCATCCCGCCACGGCCGGCGCGCGGCAGTGGCGAGGGCGAGCAGGGCGCCGCCCGGCGCCACCTTGATCCAGGCGCCTACGGTGAGCAGGAGCGCCGCGACGCGCGGCCGGCGTGCGGCCCAGACCAGCGCCATCACGGTGATCGGGGCGACGAGGCCGTCGAGACGACCCATCCCCACCGGCCCGAGCGCCAGCGCGGCGCCCACCCACCACCACGCCCCGGCGAGGCCGGACCGGGTGCCGCGCAGGAGGGCGAGGACGGCGGCGGCGTCGAGGAGCGTGACGAGGACGGCCCAGGCCACGGCGTACCCCACGGGCGACGTCGCCCACGGCAGCAGCGCGGACATCGGCAGGAGGGCGCCCACCGGGTAGACCCAGTCGTGGTCGAAGACCGGCCACCAGCCGTAGCCGGAGCCCGAGGCGACCCAGAGCCGGTAGAGCTCGACGTCGAAGAAGGCGGCCTGACGCAGCGCGCCGACGCCGAGCAGCGCCGTCCAGGCGTGCGTGACCGCGAACGTGACCCACAGCGCCACGGTGCCGGAGCGCCGCGCCGCCGGGGACGACGCCGCCCGGGGGGCGCGTCCCACCTCGACCACGGGGCTCGTCAGGTGCGGTACTCGTAGGGGGCGAGCGTCGCCACGCCGATCATCAGCGCGATCCAGCCGAGCAGCAGCAGGATGCCGAGCGCGATGAGCGCGTACCCGACGGCGATGCCGGCGATCGCCATCCCGCGGCCCTGCTCACCCGTCTTCTTGATCTGGTTGAGCGCGATGTGCCCGCACACGACGCCGGCGACGGCGGACAGGCCGGTCGCGAGCCCGGCGAGCGAGGCGACCAGGGAGACGATCGCGAGGACGTTGGTCCGCGGGCCCGGGGGGTACGGCGAGTAGGCCGGGTAGCCCGGCGGCGGCGGGTAGGCGCTGGGGTACGGCGTCGTGCCGTACCCCGCCGGCTGGCTGTACCCGGCGGGCTGGCCGTACGGGGTGGGCTGCTCGTACCCGGCGGGCTGGCCGTACGGGGTGGGTTGGCCGTACGCGGTGGGCTGGGGGTAGGCCGCGGGCGGCTGGTAGCCGCCGGGGGCGGGCTGCCCGTAGGCCGGCTCGTACCCGGGCTGCGCGGGGGCCGGCTGTGCCGGCGCGGGCTGCGCCGCCGCGCCGGGCTGGGGAGCCGCGCCGGGCTGGGGAGCCGAGGCGTCGGGCTGGGGAGCCGAGGCGTCGGGAGCGCCCCAGAGCGGCTCGGAGGTGGGCTGCTGGCGGGGGTCTGGGCTGTCGCTGGTGCTCATCGCGCTTCCTGGACGCAGGGCCTTCCCGGGCAGCATGACACACCGGGGGTCCTAGAGCGCGACGGCTACCCTCGGCGGGGCGCCCGCCGCACCGTTGCGGGCGCGAGCACGACGACGGAGGGCCTCATGAGGGCGACGGTGTGGCGGCTGCACGGCGACGGACGATCCATCACCCCCGGTGAGGTGGTCCGACCGGACGAGCGGCTGTCCTGGCCCCGCACGGTCGGCATCGGCCTGCAGCACGTGGTCGCGATGTTCGGGGCGACGTTCATCGTGCCGGTGCTCACCGGGTTCCCGCCGTCGACCACGCTCTTCTTCTCGGCCGTCGGCACCGTCCTGTTCCTCGTGGTCACCCGCAACCGGGTGCCGAGCTACCTCGGCTCGAGCTTTGCGTTCATCGCGCCGATCCTCGCCGCGACGGCGAGCTCGGGGATGTCCTCCGCGCTCGGCGGCATCGTCGCCGTCGGCCTGCTGCTGGCCCTCGTCGGCGTGGTCGTCCACCTGGCGGGTCCGCGGTGGATCGACGCGGTGCTGCCACCGGTCGTGACCGGCGCGATCGTCGCGCTCATCGGCCTCAACCTCGCGCCCGTCGCGTGGGACGCCGTGCAGGTGGCCCCGCTGACGGCGCTCGTCACGCTGTGCGCGACGGTGCTCGTCACGGTCCTGTTCCGGGGCATCCTCGGCCGGCTCTCGATCCTCGTCGGCGTCCTGGTGGGGTACGCCGTCGCGCTCGTGCAGGGCGAGGTGAACCTCGACGCCGTGCGCGACGCCGCCTGGGTGGGGCTGCCCACCTTCATGCTGCCGACCTTCGACCTCTCCGTCCTCGGCCTGTTCCTGCCCGTCGTCGTCGTCCTGGTCGCCGAGAACGTGGGCCACGTGAAGTCGGTGGCCGCGATGACCGGCGCGGACCTCGACCCGGTCACGGGCCGGGCCCTGGTCGCCGACGGCCTGGCGACCACCCTCGCCGGCCTGGGCGGCGGCTCCGGCACCACGACCTACGCCGAGAACATCGGCGTCATGGCGGCGACGCGCGTCTACAGCACGGCGGCCTACGGCATCGCCGCCGTCGCGGCGCTCGTGCTGAGCCTGTCGCCGAAGTTCGGCGCCGTCGTCGCCTCGATCCCCGCCGGCGTCCTCGGCGGCGTCACGACGATCCTCTACGGCATGATCGGCGTGCTCGGCGCGCGGATCTGGGTGCAGAACAAGGTCGACTTCGGCGACCCGGTCAACCTCACGACGGCGGGCGTCGCCCTCGTCATCGCGGTCGCCAACTTCACGGTCACCATCGGCAGCGTGGAGTTCGCCGGGATCGCGCTCGGCACCGGTGCGGCGATCGTCATCTACCACGTGATGCGGGCGCTCTCCCGGTGGCGTGGCACCGCCGCGGTGCCGGTGGGGGAGCCGGTGGCGGACCCCGTCGAGGTCCCCTGAGCTCAGGCTGTCGGCGGCTCAGGTGTCGGCAGCCAGCGTGTCGGCAGCCAGCCCAGGCTGTCGGCGAGCTCAGGCCGTCGGCGCCGCCGTCGGGGTGGTGAGCGGCGCGCAGCCCTCAGGCCCCGTGAGCGGCGTGGCCGGGTCGAGCCTCGACTCCTCGAGGGGGGCGATCGCCTCGAAGTCGGAGCCGAGCGTCACGTCGACGGTCGCGTCGCCCCGCGTGTCGAGGGAGACGACGGCGCCCGGGAACATCGCCGCGACCGTGTAGGCGGCGGGGACGCCGGCCTGCCCGGTGCGGATGAGGACGACGCCGCCGTACCGCCCGCGGGGGTCGTTCGCCTGCTGGCCGATCACCAGCCCGCGCCCGGCGAGCTCGGCCGCCGTCGCGGCGGCGAGGCCCGGGCGGCGGGTGCCGTTGTAGACGTTGACGGTGATCTGCGCGTACTCGACCGGCAGGGCGCCGTCGGGCGGGCAGGGCTGGGACGACGCGGCGTCGACGGCCGCGGGCGTGGAGAGCGGCACGTCGAACGGTGCGGGGATGACGCGCAGGTAGACGCCGAGGCCGAGCAGGGCAGCGGCGGCGAGCGCCGTGATGAGCGTGCCGAAGATGACGGCCTGGCGTTCGTGCAGGTGACGGCGTCGAACGGCGCGCTGATGCTCGGTGCTCCCGCGCGGCGCCGTGCTCACGAGGCCACAAACTAGCCGATCGCCGTGACGGAACGCCGCTGCCGTGCCGGACCGTCGGGCAGCGGTGGCCGGGTGGGGCTCAGGTGTCCAGGACGAGGACGCGCGCGTGCAGGAGCGGCCGCTGCTGCAGGGCGCTGCGCAGCGCCCGGTGCAGACCGTCCTCGAGGTACATCTCGCCCCGCCACTGCACGACGTGCGCGAAGAGGTCGCCGTAGAACGTCGAGTCCTCGGACAGCACGGTCCGCAGGTCGAGCTGCGCCTTGGTGGTGACGAGCTCGTCGAGGCGGACCTGGCGGGGCGGGATGGTCGCCCACTGCGCGGGGGTCGTGAGGCCGTGGTCCGGGTAGGGCCGGCCCTCGCCCACGCGCTTGAAGATCATGCGGGGAGTCTAGGACGCCGGTTGCGCCGTCGCCTGGTCGCTCCCGGACCCGCTCAGCACCGCGCGGGCGACGGTGTCGAGATCCTCGTTGAGGCGCGTGAGGAGGCGGGCGAGGTCAGCCCGGTCGCTCGCCGACCAGGAGGCGGTGACCTCCGCGAAGAACCGGCGCCGGGCCTCGCGGTCGGCCGCGAAGTGGCGGACGCCGCGCTCGGTGACGGCGACGAGGGTGACACGGCCGTCGTCCGGGTGCTTGACGCGACGGACGAGGCCGGCGAACGCCATCGCGTCCACCTGCCGGGTGATCGTGGAGGCGTTGAGGCCGAGCCGGTCGGCGAGCGCGTTGACGCTCGTCGGCCCGTTCTCGGTGAGCACGGACAGCAGGAGGTAGGCCGAGCGCTCGAGGCGTTCCGCGGCGGCGGCGGCGCGTCGCGCGCCCGCCGCCTGGCGGACGAGGACGGCCAGCTGGAGCTCGATCTGCCCGACGGCGTGGGCGCCGTGGCCGGCATCCGGGGCGAAGGTCACCCTCACACCGTACGTCAGTTCGGCCGCCAAGTTGATCAAGGGCTCGCAGGGTCTCGACCGGCGTCCATGCCTGGCCCGGTCCCGACTCGGTGGCGCGGGGCCGCCGCGACACCGTCCGGGCGGCGTGGTTACCCTCGCTCGGTGAGCACCCCCGACGCCCCGTCCGGGCTCAGCGCCGCCCCGGAGGCCCACCCGCAGGACGCCGAGGCGCACCGACGTCGCCCGCCCACCTGGGCGGACCCGTTGGGCCGGGCGGCGGTCCGCTCCGCCCAGGTCCTGCTCGTCCTCGGGCTCGTCGCCTGCGTCGTCGCCGGTCTGATCCGGGTCAAGCTCATCGTGATCCCCCTGATCATCGCCGTCATCGTGGCCGCGGCCGTGAGCCCCGTGGTCGGCGCCCTGCGGCGCCGCGGCTGGCCGCACGCGCTCGCCGCGTGGACGGCGATGCTCACCGGCCTCACCGCCATCGGCATCGTGATCTGGCTCGTCGTCCGCGGCTTCCGGCGCGAGTGGCCGGAGCTCGCCAGCTCGGCCGGCTCCGGTCTGGAGCGGATCGAGGAGCTGCTCTCCAACGGCGGGCTCGGCCTGACCGCGGAGCAGCTGGCCCGGGCCCGCGAGGCGGTCGTCGGCGCCGTCTCCAGCGACACGGTGAGCAGCGGCGCCATCGCCGGCGCGACGATCGCGGCGGAGGTCGTGGCCGGGACCTTCTTCGGCCTCGTCGTCCTGTTCTTCCTGCTCAAGGACGGACCGCTGATCTGGCGCTTCCTCCTGCGCCCGCTCTCGGCGGCGAGCCGCACGCGCGCCCTGCGGATCGGGGACCGCGCCGTCGGCGTCCTGGGCGGCTACGTCCGCGGGACGGCGACCGTCGCGCTCGTCGACTCGCTCGCGATCGGGGTCGCGCTCGGGATCCTGGGCGTGCCCCTCGCCATCCCGCTCGCCACGATCGTCTTCCTGGGCGCCTTCATCCCACTCGTCGGCGCCACCGTGGCGGGCACCCTCGCGGCTCTCGTGGCCCTCGTCGCGAACGGGCCGGTGACGGCGCTCGTGGTCATCGCCGTCGTGATCGGGGTCAACCAGCTCGAGGGGCACCTCCTGGCGCCGATCGTGCTGGCGCGGGCCGTGCGCCTGCACGCGCTCGCGGTGCTGCTGGCCCTCACCGCGGGCACGATCCTCGCGGGCATCGTCGGGGCCATCCTGGCCGTGCCGATCGCGGCGGTGGCGTGGACGGTCGTGCGCGACTGGGACGAGCCGGCGACGCCGGACGACGGGCCCCCGGACGGCAGGCTCCTCGGCGAGGGGCTCCTCGGCGACGGGCCGCCGCCCGACGAGGGCGGCGAGGCCGCGAGGGTCCCGGCCGACGGGCTCAGTCGATGACGATGTGGCGTTCGCCGTCGGCGATGTGCCGGATCAGCAGGTCGCGCGAGAGCGTGTAGGGCCCGCACTCGCACCCGGCCGGCATCGCGTCGTCGACGAGGTCCTCGGCCGGGTTGAGGATGTCGAACCAGGTCCGGCCGTGCGGGTGGCCGCCGTGACCGGTGTCGACCCGGTCGCGCTTGCCGTGCGAGCCGGCGTGGGTGACGGATCTGTAGACCGCGCCGAGGTCGGTGTCGTAGACCGCGGCGACGTGGTGGCTCCGCCCGCAGGAGACCTGCAGGCGGGCGAAGTCGCTGGGCTGCGGCCCCAGGTGGTCGAACGCGGCCTTCGCGGCCCGTTCGCGGACGTCGTGGCTGCTGACGTTCATGGCACGACCGTAGGACGACCGATCCGGGTTCGGGGGCGATTTCCGGCGGCAGGTCGCGCACCGGCGATCGG
>JBDIAU010000045.1:0-9511 GCA_039812565.1 Beutenbergiaceae bacterium | reverse complement strand
TCGTCGGCGGGAGCCGTGGGACGGCGGAGCTCGAGCGGCTCGTGGCGTCGGGCCGGTTCGCGGTGGCGTTCTCGATGTGCGCGACCACGACGACGGACGTCATGGACGTCGCGGACCGCGGCGAGGTCATGCCGCCGAAGTCCACCTGGTTCGAGCCGAAGCTCGCGAGCGGGCTGTTCCTGCACCTCATGTGAGCCACGGCGCTCGCCGCCGGCTGCCGTTGCGGTGGGTACCGGCCAGCGCGCGGGCGGCGCCGAGCCGATCGAGGAGGGCGTCGCGCGCCGCGGGGCCGTCGACGTCGGTCGCGACCGCGCACGTGCCGACCTGTGCGGCCGTCTCGTCGAGGAACGCCGCCCGGGTGACCCCGCGCACGTCGTGGTCGACGGTCTCGACGGTCACGTGGGCCGCGCGCCACGCGAGCAGGTCGGGGTGGGTGAGGGCGAGGACGGCCAGCGGGTCGTGCATCGGGCAGGCGCCCACGCCCTCACGGGTGAGGAGGGCGAGCCGCGCCCGAAGCTGCTGGGCGAGGTAGGCCGCGTTCGGCGTCCCGTCGGCCAGTCGAGCGATCTCGTCGGGGTCGAGGGCGAGGTGCGCGGTGACGTCGAGCCCGACGAACCGCAGCCGCGCGCCCGACTCCAGCACGGCGCGAGCGGCCCAGGGGTCGGTCCGGGTGTTGAACTCGGCAGGGCCGGGCCCGAGGAACCTCCCGCCCATGACGACGACCTCGCGAGCGGCCGTCGCGACCCGGGGCTCCGCGGCGATCGCGGCGGCGACGTTCGTCAGCGGGCCGAGCGCGACCAGGGTCACCTCACCCGGGTTGGCGAGCACCCAGTCGGCGATCGCACCGGCGGCCTGCCCACCGTCGGGGAACCCACCGGGCACGACCGGCAGCTCGGGCCGGCCGAGCCGCTCCAGGAGGGCGACGGTCCGGGACGTGGCCGTCGGCACCTCGACGTTCCCGGCCACCGTCGTCACGAGGGCGACGTCGAGCTCTGGGGAGGCGAGGGCGAGGGCGAGGGCGCACCCGTCGTCGACCTTCGCACCCGGCTGCCCCAGTGCCAGGTCGGTGTCGACAACGACCAGGCGCGTGCCGGTCATGCCTTCTGTCATACCGCTCCGGACTCCCTCCCGCCACACCCGTTCTCACCCACCGGCACGCTCAGCCCTCGTCGTCCGCCCGGATCCGAGCCCACACCCTGGCGCCGTGCGGTCATGGGCCCGGCGATGCTCGTCGTCGATCGTCTCCCTTCCCGCGACCGTCTCCCCTCTCACGGTCGTCGCCGGCTCCTCGGACCATTTGCCGTGCGCGTCTGTCCGCTCGGGACGTCGTCAGCCGTCGGGCTCCGCCGGCTCGGGTGGTCTGGCCGAGGATGACGCCGTCGCGTCGGATGAACCGGACCCCCGTCTCCACGCTGTGGAGGGTGGCGGTGCCGCGGTGGATCTGGTGGTGGTGGAACGAGCAGAGGGTAAGCCCGTTGGTCAGGCTGGTGGGTCCGCCGTGGGTGTACCAGCGGATGTGGTGGACCTCGCACCAGGAGGCGCGCGTCGTGCAGCCGGGCCATTGGCAGTGCCCGTCCCGGGTCAGGATCGCCCGGCGCAGCTCCTTGGTGTACGTCCGCTGCGTCTGTCCGACATCCAAGGGCACCCCGTCGGCGTCCAGGACCAGGCGGGTGACCTCGCAGTCGCACATCAACCGCTCCAGCTCCGACGGCGGTACGACGGTCCCGTCGTCTAGCTCGGCCAACGCCACCGGCGCCGCACTGTCCCCGACCGCCGTGGAATCGCCCCTCAGGTTGGTCCCGCCGGCAGGTCCCGCGGCGTCCCCACCGCCGCCCCGTCCGGCGCGGGCCCGGGCGGTCCGGCGTCGTTGGATGCCGGTCCAGGCGTCGGCGGGGACCAGGAGGGTGAGGTGGGGTCGGATCTGGGCGCCGAGGCGGTCGTCGCCGATCTCCAGGACCCGCTCACCGAGGCGGGTCAGGGCGTCGGCGCGGCGCTGGTCGGGGGTGCGCTCGTCTCCGGGTGAGGGCGCCGGGGACAGGGCCTCCAGGGCGGTGCGGAACGCGGCCCCGGCGACCGGGTCGAGGAACGCGTCCACCGAGCACCCGCCGTCCCGGTCGACCACCCGGGCGTAGCGGCGCTCCCGTACGGCGGCGAAGGTCCGCTCGACGGCGTCGGTATCCACGCTCGCCGCCCACGCCTGCGCCCGTCTGGTGAACGTCGGCGCATCCCAGCCCGCCGCCGCGGCCTCGGCGAGCAGGGTCGTCGCGCCGCCGTCTTCCAACGCCCGCTTGACGGGGGCGGAGGCGCCGGCGCGCAGCCGGGTCAGGACCCGCACATGCCCCAACGAGGCCTCACCGGTCTCGACCGCCTTCGCGGCGTCGGGCAGGGCGCTCAGCCCGTCCGCGAGCTCCACCTCCGAACGCGCCGCACCCGAACCCTGCCCCGTGACCCGGCCCCGCCACGCCTCGAACGAGCGATCCCCGTGCCGCGCCCACCGACCCTGTGCCCGGTGGGCGGCCAGCACCCGACCCCGATACACCCCCACCAGCTCGCTGACCCGGTCCAGCTCGCCCAGCACCACCACCCGGTCCTCGTCGTCCCACTGCCCCGCGAACGCCGCGTCCGCACCCGAGAACAAGCCTTGGACCGCGACCAGCACCGCCCGCGCCAGGTCCGCAGGCGCGGCCACGGACGCGCCCCCGGCGGGCGCGTCACCCGCGACGCCACCGGTCGCACCGCCCTCACACAGCCTGCTAGTCTCGAACACGTGTTCGACACTACATGCCCGCACCGACAGCGGCGCAACCCGCCCCGCCACCCTGTGGAAACCGGTCCCGTCCTCACAGACGAACGGGGCCCGCGCCGTCCCCTGGCGCGGGCCCCGCTCAGCCGAGACCGGCCCTCGACGTCACTCCTGGCCGAGACCGGCGGCCGAGACCGGCTCGAGGTCCTCGTCGGCGAGCACGGTGTTGAGGAGGCGCAGGTCGTAGATCCCGTCGAGGGACGCGTCCTGCGTCGTCCCGGCCGTGACACCGTCGGCAAGGAGCTGCTCGAGCGTGCCCGCGAGCGGGTCGTACGTGAAGGTGACGTTCTCGAACGCGCGAGCGAGGACGGCGTCGGAGAGCGGCTTGCTCGTCGCGGCCTCGATCTCCTCGTTGACGAGGGCCGGGGCCTCGTCGGGGTGCGAGTTGATCCAGTCGATCGCGGCGAGCTCGCCGCGGATCAGCGCCTCGACCGTCTGCGGGTGCTCGGCGAGGTAGTCGGCCGAGACCATCAGATGCGTGGTGAGGAACTCGCCGTTCTCCCACAGGTCCTTCTCGTCGACCAGCACCTTGCCGCCGGCGTCGAGCACGAGACGCGAGGCCCAGGGCTCGGGCACCCAGGCTCCCTGGATCTGGCCGTCCTGGAAGAGCTGGAGCGTCTGGGCGTTCTCGGTCGGGGTGATGGTGACGTCGCCACCCCCCGAGATCGAGTTCTCGAGGTCGTTCTCCGTGAGCCACGTCCGCAGGGCGACGTCCTGAGTCCCGCCGAGCTGCGGGCTGGCCAGCGTGGCTCCGACGAGGTCCTCCGGACCGTTGATGTCGGGCTGCACGACGAACTGAGCACCGCCCGACGTGGAGCCCGAGACGATCCGCAGCGACTCGCCCTGCGACTGGATGAACCCGTTGATGGCCGGGTTGGGTCCGATGAACGTCGCGTCGATCGCACCGGCGTTCAGCGCCTCGATCGCCGAGGGACCCGCGTTGAAGACCTGGACCGACAGCTCGGTGTCGCCGAGAGCCTCCTCGAAGGTGCCGTTGGCGACGCCGACGAGTGCGGGCGAGTGCGTGACGTTCGCGAAGTACCCGAGACGGAGCTCGTCGGCGGGCGTGCCCGTCGGCACCGCCGCGGCCTCGGTGGTGGCGTCGTCGGACGGCGAGCCGGACGCCGTCGAGCAGGCCGCGAGCAGGGCGAGGAGCGAAACGGCCGCGAACGCAGGAACGGCTCGTCGGCGGGCAGCGCCGCGGGGGCGGGAGAAGACAGCAGACATGGCAGGGGCCTTTCGTGGTGACGGGGTCGAGGAGCCCCCGACACAGGCGGATCGGGGGCGGCGCGCCGGGGGCGCGCGGGGATGTGCGGCGGGAGCGTGTCTCGGGTTCAGCGACACAGAGCGCCGACGGGGCACATTCGGCCCGTCATCCGGCACTCGCCCAGCGAGAGATCGATTCGCACACGGAGATAGTCCGACCAGAGCACTCGGGTATCAAGTTGCGTCGCAGATCGCCCGGATGGTGGACATCCGGCCCCGCATCGCGACGCCGCCGACGACGACGGACCCCCGCGACGGCGGTCCCCGGCGCACTCGGAGCGACGATCACGTGATGGCCTGGGCGACGTAGACGAGCGCGAGCGCAAGAGCGAGAGCGCCGAGGAGCGTGCGCAGCACGCGCTCGGGGATGCGGGGCTGGAGCGAGGCACCGAGCCAGCCACCCACGAGGCCACCCAGACCGGCGGCGATCCCGAGCCTCCAGTCGGGCGCGATCGTCCCGACCGCGTCGAGCGAGAGGGCCAGGTACGTCGCCACCCCGATCACCGACGTCACCCACGTCGAGAGCAGGGCAGCCGGCGCGACGGTCGCCACGGACATCCCGGCACCGACGAGCAGCGGCGCCATCAGCGATCCGCCGCCGACGCCGTAGATGCCGCCGACGACGCCGACGCCGAACGCCACCAGGCGGACGACCCTCGGCCGCAGCCGGAGACGCAGGGAGCCCGGCGCCGGAGCCCTGAGGATGAGCAGCCCGACCGGAACCAGGACCGCGGCGGCCAGCAGCCGGAACGTGTCGGGGTCAGCCGCGACGTAGACACGGACGACGGCGCCCAGAACGACGCCCGGGACCGACCCGCTGACCAGCTGAAGGGCGAGGACGCGATCGAACCGCCCTCCTCGCCGGAACCGGACGATCGCACCGGGCCCGGACACGACGTTGTACAGGAGGTTGGTCGGCGTGACGCGCGGGCTCGGGACGCCCAGCACCGACAGCTGCACGGGCAGCAGGAAGACCGCGCCCGAGACCCCGACAGGCGTGGTCACCGTCGCCACGACGAGGCCGGCGACCAGCGCCACCAGCTCCCGCTGCCAGTCCATGCGCCCCCCATCGGTCTCATCCGCCGCGGCACCAGCCTGCCCGACGTGCCGACGGCGCAGCGCCGTCCGTCGACCCCGGCCGGCTCAGGCGGTACGCAGCCCTGCGGCCCGCCACGCCTGGAACCCGCCCTCGACGTCGTAGACGGTCGTGTACCCCAGGTCGATGAGGTCGGCGGCCGCAAGGCTCGAGCTGACGCGGCATGCACGGGAGCGAACGGCGGTCGAGGCTGCGAGTGCCGTCATGGTGTCACCTGTCCTTCGATCGGGCCGTGGTCGCGGAGGCGACCGTCGGCGAGGGTGTAGCGGGTCATCTCGGTGAGCGCCGGGGCGTAGGCCTGGATGCTCACGGCGGGCGTGGACGACGCCAGGACCTCGTGGCGTAGGCCACGCTCGACGGCGCGCACGGTTCCGGGCGGCAGGTGCCGCTCCCGGAGCGAGTGCCGGCCGCCACCCAGCTCCACCACCTGGCGTTCGCGCAGGAGACCGGCGACGACGGTGAAGCCGCCGACGGCGTCGCCGTGGTCGTGCAGCTCGGTGGTCTGCCCGGGAAGCCAGGTGAGGAGCCACACCTCGTACGTGTCGGTGGTGCCGAGCCTGGCGTAGTAGCGGGAGTCGGGGTCGAAGTCGACCTTCTCCTGCCACAGCTCGGGGCGCAGCCCGATGAGCTGGACCACGCGCGCGAGGCGGTCGGCCGTCATCATCACGGCCGCCGCCTCCGGCAAGGCTCAGGAAGACGCCCTGCGGATGGCTGCGCTGCGCGGGCGGATCAGCCTCTTCGGCGGCCTGCCGAAGGACCGGCCCACCATCACGTTCGACTCCAACGTCGTGCACTACCGCGAGCTCACGGTGGTC
This sequence comes from Beutenbergiaceae bacterium, assembly GCA_039812565.1. Classification (GTDB taxonomy): domain Bacteria; phylum Actinomycetota; class Actinomycetes; order Actinomycetales; family JAHECE01; genus JAHECE01. Next base: position 3,531 of record JBDIAU010000045.1, on the reverse strand, counting down.
GGCGCGAACGGCTCGAGCCCCGCCCAGAACCGCAAGGCGCTGGAGTACATCGCCTCGGGCGCCGTCCCCGTCGCCGACCTCATCACCCACACGATGCCGCTCGAGCGCTTCGTCGACGGCATCGGCGCCGTCACGGGCGGCACCGCGATCAAGGTCACGATCGAGCCCTGACCTCGATGTGACCTCCCCGACGTGATCCGCTGCGAGCGCGAGGCTCCGGGGTCGCGGATCACGACGGACGAGGCCCCCGGCCGGACCGGCCCGACGACGCCCCGGTCCGCTCGGGGGCCTCGTTCTGCGTCCCGAGGCGCAAGAGGGGCGTTGTCGTGCTCCGGGGCGCGGCGTAGCGTGCCGAAGCGGAGCAGGAGGTTGCTCGTGCAGATCGATCCGCCCGTCCTCCCCCCGCCGGAGCCGCCTCGGCCCGACCCGGGACTGCCCGTCGCTGCACCACTCGAGCTGGTCGACGTCGCCGCCGAGTACCGCCTGATCCCCGCGCTGCGAGCCCGGGCGGCGATGCGTGACCCCACGCTGGTGCTCGCCCACGCCGCTGTCGAGCACCTCAAGGCCGGGCGGATCGCCGGCCCGGCCGGCGCGGCGCCCACCCGGTTCGCGAACGCCCTCGCGGACCTCGCGGTCACCGGCCGCGGCTCGTACGACCTCTTCCGCGCCGGCCTCAACCCCCTGCGCCTCCTCCAGCTCGTGGGCCAGCGCCTCGACGCGCAGCAGCTCGCGCCCCGACCCACGCAGGCCGAGGTCGACGCCGCGATCGACCGCACGCTCGACCGCGCGTACGCCGTCGCCTGGGCGTTGCGGGGCACGGTCGCGCAGCGGGCCGCGCTGCGGCCCGGGCTCGGGTGGGTCGCCGTCTCCGCCGAGGACGACATGCCGCACCGGCCGGTCAACATGGCGGCGCCGCCCTTCGAGCAGCACGAGGTGGTGGTCCGCACCCCGGTGAGCGGCGGGACGCTCGCCCTGGCGACGCGGTTCTTCGTCGCCTGCGCCGAGCCGCCGGCGACGCCGCCCGCACCCCTCCCGGCGGCGCCCGTCCGCCGGGCGCCGCCCGACCCGGCGCCCGTCATCCCGAGCGACCACCACGTGCTGCTGTTCCTGCACGGCCACGGGTCCGGGGCCGAGGAGGCGCTCGAGATCATCCCGGCGCTGCTGGCCGAAGGGCTGGCGCGCGGTCGCAAGTACGCCGTCCTGTCCTTCGACCTGCCGAACAACGGGTACTCGGAGACCTTCGACCACGGCGTCGTCGCCCCACCCGCGGCGACGACGTTCCCGTTCCTGCCCACCGACAGCACGCCGATCGCGACACCGATCCTCGACTTCATCGAGAACTTCGTCGTCGCCTTCGTCGACGCGGTCGACGACGCCACGCAGCGCCAGGGCACGCCCCGCATCAAGCACCGCATCGCCGCGGTCTTCGGCGGCAGCCTCGGCGGCAACCTCGGCCTGCGGCTCGGCCGTCGTTCGCCGATGCCGCCGTGGCTGCGCAACGTGGTCGCGTGGAGCCCGGCCTCCGTCTGGAAGGCCAAGGTCAAGCACGACCCGGCGCGGGAGGGGACGCGGGTCACCCGCGACAACTTCACGCGCGAGCCGGTCGACGTGCCGCAGTCGCGGGTCGACTACTTCCACCGCGTGTACGAGCGGCGAGACGGTCCCATCGCGCCGCAGCCGAACTACTGGTACGGGAAGAGCTTCGCCCAGGCCCAGGCCTACATCACACTCTCCCGCTGGGCCCGCCGGGAGATCTACAACCAGTCGTACCGTCTCTGGCACTGGCGGCTCGCGTGCGAGCAGCTCATCTACAGCCACGTCGAGAACGTCGTGTACGGCGACGGGTCGACCCCCGTCCGCTACACCCTCAACACGGTTCGCACCCTGCTCGCGTCCGGCGAGGAGGACAACGCGACCTTCGTCGGCATCTACGGCGCCACCGAGAAGCTCGGGAAGGCGATGACCGGCACGCCTGGCCGGCTGCTTCTCGTGCGCAGCACCGGGCACTCGATCCACGTCGAGCGGCCGGTGTTCTTCGCCGCGCAGATCGCGTCGTTCCTCGCCGAGGACCCGATCGCGCCGCCGGGTCGGACGGCCGCCACCGCCGTCGAGCTGCTCCTCGACGAGCCCGAGCCGGCGTTCGCCGCGCCCCGGAGCTCGTTCGCGCCCGTCGCCCTGCTCCTCCTCGGAGGCGCCGACCAGCCCTGATGGCCCGACCCGCGGACGCCCCGGCGCGCGCGGCTCAGCGGAAGGAGTGCGCATGTCCCGGTTCGAAGGCAGTGCGGGCGATCCGGCGGATCTTCGTGGGGCAGTCAGGTGTCACCGTGCTGGACATCAAGCCCAGCGGCCTGGACTGGCAGTGGGCGCAGGCGCCGACCGGCCGCGACCGCGAGGCCCTGGCGATCGGCCTGGCGGCGATGACCGGCGGGTGGCGGCTCTACCTCGCCCTGCCCGACGACGCCGCCTCGAACGTGCTCGACATCGTCGGCCTGAGCAAGGAGCCCGACGTCGGCTGAGTGCCGGTGCCCCCGCCGGGTCGTCACGCGCCGCGGACAGGACACGTCGCACCGTGACACTGAGCCGACGCGAACACTGAGCCGACTCGGACACCGGGCCGACACGCGCCCCTGCAGGTCTCATGGTTCTGAATCGCGACCGACGCTCGTCGGGCGTCGCGACCGTTCAGTCACGAGACGACGGCGAACCCCCCGGCCCAGGCGATCTGCTGGCTGGCGGCGAGGGTGATCTGGAGGAAGCCCAGCGCCTCGAGCTCGCGGGCGCGGCGCAGGGGCCCGGCGTCCATCGCGCGTAGCCCCGCTGCCTGCACCACGCCGGCGAGGAGCGCCTTGGCTTCGGCGTCGTCGCCGGCGATCAGGACCGTCGTCGGCACCGTGCCGACCTCGCCGGCGACCAGGGTGCGGGCGAACGTCGTGTTGAACGCCTTGAGAACGTGCGAGTGCGGAAGTGCGGCTGCGAGCTCCGCGGCGGCCGAGGCGTCGGGCGCGACGGTCAGGGAGTCGAACGTCGCCATGTCGAGCGGGTTGGTGATGTCGACGACCACCTTGCCGACCAGGTGCTCGGCGTGCGCCGCGAGCACCTGCGCCAGCGCGGGGTACGGGACCGCGAGGATCACGATCCGACCCGTCGGTACCGTCGCGCCGTCCTCGGGCCCCAGGAGCTCCACGGTCCCGCCCGCCTTGGCGACCAGCCCGGCGATCGCCTGGCCCATGCTCCCCGTCCCGATGATGCTCACGTGCGTCATGACGATCTCCTCCGGGGGATTGTAGTTGTGCCCACAACCAAAGCGTACGCGGCAACTGGTTGTCTTGGCAACCTCACACCCTGCTCGACAAGGCACTGCCGGGCGACGTGGGTGAGGACCGACGGTGACGCACAGACCCAGACATGACGAACGGCCCGGAGTCGCAGGCTGACCTGCGGTTCCGGGCCGTTCGATGCCGGCGGTAGCGGTGGGATTCGAACCCACGGTGGACTTTCACCCACACACGCTTTCGAGGCGTGCTCCTTTGG
>JBDIAU010000044.1:0-9581 GCA_039812565.1 Beutenbergiaceae bacterium | reverse complement strand
ACCCGGGTGGGCTCGAGGAGCTCCTCGCCGAGGGTCCGCCCGAGCTCGGGGACGTCCCGGTCCAGCGCCCAGCCGGCGTGCGCCACCACCCGCCGCACGAGCGAGTAGCCGTTCGAGTGCAACCCGCTCGAGGCCAGCGCCACGAGGACGTCGCCCGGGCGCACCCGGTCCGGGCCGAGCACCGCGTCGGCCTCCACCACGCCGGTGGCGGCCCCGGCGACGTCGTACTCGTCGGGTCCGAGCAGGCCCGGGTGCTCGGCGGTCTCGCCGCCGACGAGCGCCGTCCCCGCCTGCGCGCACGCGGCCGCGATGCCGCGGACGACGGCGGCGATCCGTTCGGGGACCACCTTGCCGCAGGCGATGTAGTCGGTCATGAACAGCGGCCGGGCACCGACCACCACGATGTCGTCGACGACCATGCCGACGAGGTCGAACCCGATGGTGTCGTGGACGTCCATGGCCTGCGCGATCGCGACCTTCGTGCCGACGCCGTCGGTCGAGGTGGCCAGGAGCGGACGGCGGTAGGCGAGCAGGTCGCTCGCGTCCCACAGGCCGGCGAAGCCGCCGACGCCGCCCAGCACCTGCCGGCCGTGCGTGGCGCGGACGGCCTCCTTCATGAGCTCGACGGCGCGGTCGCCCGCCTCGGTGTCGACGCCCGCGGAGGCGTACGTGATCGCGTCGGAGGTCATGGCTGCTGGTCCTCAGGGGGTCGTCGACGGGCCGGGCGGGTCACGGGTGGTCGAGCGCGCCGGCGCCGCCGACCCCGGGCAGGATCGCCACGAGCCCGTCCTCGGGGTTGCCGAGCGGCAGTGCGGACTGCTCGAGCAGGTTCTTGCCGAGGTGGACCGTCGGCGGCAGCTCGATCGGGTAGTCGCCCGTGAAGCACGCCGTGCACAGCCGGGAGGCGGGCTGCAGCGTCGCGGACACCATCCCCGCGGTCGAGATGTAGCCGAGGGAGTCGGCCCCGATGCTCGACCGGATCTGGTCGATGGTCATGCCCGTCGCGATGAGCTCGGCGCGGGTCGCGAAGTCGATGCCGTAGAAGCACGGCCACTGCACGGGCGGGGAGGAGATCCGCACGTGGACCTCGCGGGCGCCGGCCTCGCGCAGCATCCGGACCATGGCGCGCTGGGTGTTGCCGCGGACGATCGAGTCGTCCACCACCACGAGGCGCTGCCCCTCGATGACCTCCTTGAGGGGGTTGAGCTTGAGCCGGATGCCGAGCTGACGGATCGTCTGGCTGGGCTGGATGAAGGTCCGGCCCACGTACGCGTTCTTCGTCAGGCCCTGCGCGAACCGGATCCCGGACTCCGCGGCGTAGCCGACGGCGGCCGGCGTGCCGGACTCCGGCACCGGGATCACCAGGTCGGCGTCGGCGGGGTGCTCCCGCGCGAGCGCCCGCCCCATCTCCACGCGGGCCGCGTGGACGGAGCGCCCGGCGATCGTCGTGTCCGGGCGGGCGAGGTACACGTACTCGAACACGCACCCCGTGGGCGTGGCGCGGGCGAAGTGCTGGGTGCGGACGCCGTCGGCGTCGATCGCGACCATCTCGCCCGGCTCCACCTCACGCACGAACGAGGCGCCGACGATGTCGAGCGCGGCCGTCTCGGAGGCGACCACCCAGCCGCGCTCCAGCCGGCCGAGCACCAAGGGCCGGATGCCGTGCGGGTCGCGGGCCGCGTAGAGGGTGTGCTCGTCCATGAAGACGAGGGAGAACGCCCCGCGGAGCCGGGGCAGGATCTCCTGGGCGGTGGTCTCGAGCGTGTGGTCCGGGTCCCCGGCGAGCAGGGCGGTCAGGACGGCGGTGTCCGTCGTCGAGCCCTTCGCGAGCTCGCCGCGCCGCATCGAGCCGTAGCGCTCCTCGACGAGGCGGACGAGGTCCGCCGTGTTGGTGAGGTTGCCGTTGTGGGCCAGCGCGACCGTGCCGGCCGCCGTCGGCCCGAGCGTGGGCTGGGCGTTGTGCCAGGTGCTGGCGCCGGTGGTCGAGTACCGCGTGTGGCCGATCGCGATGTAGCCGCGCAGGGTGTTGAGCGCGCTCTCGTCGAAGACCTGCGAGACCAGGCCCATGTCCTTGTAGACGAGGATCTGCTGGCCGTTGCTGGTGGCGATGCCCGCGGACTCCTGCCCGCGGTGCTGGAGGGCGTACAGCCCGAAGTACGTGAGCTTGGCGACCTCTTCGCCCGGCGCCCAGACCCCGAAGACGCCGCAGGCGTCCTGAGGGCCCTTCTCGCCGGGGAGGAGGTCGTGGGACAGCCGACCGTCTCCGCGCGCCACGTGCCAATGGTCGCACACGCCGGGACGGGCGCGTGCCCGCGCGTCAGCGGCGACGGCGCTCGGCGAGGACCGCGCCCAGCGCTCCGAGGAGCGCACCGGCGGTGCCGAAGGCGACGGCCAGGAGGAGGAAGATCGCGTCGCGCCCGAGCACGGGGCCCGACGGGCCCAGCAGGGTGATCACCGCGGCCAGCGCGAGCCCGACGACGACGCCGACGCCGACGAACCGCCCGTAGCGGGGCGCCCGCCGGGTCGACCCCTGTGCGAGTCGCGCGATGCCCTGGGCGTCGACGTCGTCGGCGGCGAGTGACGGAACCTCGCGAGACGACGGCTCGGCGGCAGCGTTCTCGGCGGCTATCGGGCTGGGCGAAGTCCGGTCCTCGGGAGCAGTGCTCACCCAGAAGAGGCTACCGGGCGCCCGACACTCCCCGACCACGAGCTCTCGCCGCCGCCGGTGACCATCCCCACAACGTGCGGCGTTGCCGCCGGTGCCAGATCCCGGACCGGCCGTGTGATCTCTCGCTCGTCGAGCCACGGCCGCGCACCCCCGGTACCGTTCGGACATGTCCGCTGGTCCGCTGGAGAAGGACACGTGTCGGGAGGTCGTCCTGCCGGCTCTCCACGCCGCCGGCTGGACCGAGGACCAGATCCGGGAGCAGTTCCCGATCACAGATGGACGCGTCATCGTCGTCGGCCGACGCCACAGGCGGAAGCTCGCGCTCCGCGCCGACTACGTGCTGGAGTACGAGCCGGGCGTCCCCGTCGCCGTGGTCGAGGCGAAGCGCGAGTACGCCATCCCCGGAAAGGGACTCCAGCAGGCCAAGCGGTACGCGGAGCTGCTGGACGTCCCCTTTGCGTACTCGACCAACGGACGAGGAATCGTCGAGGACGACCGGGCCACGGGTCACGAGACCGAGCGACTCCGCACCTTTCCGGGCCCGGAGGCGCTGTGGGCCCGCTACCGAGACTGGAAGGGTCTGCCCGACGACGCCGCGACCGCCCTCGCCCTGCCCTTCAACCGTGCGCTCCGCAACTCGGACGGGACCGTGAAGGAGCCGCGGTACTACCAGCGGACCGCCGTCAACCGGGCCGTAGCCGCGATCCTCGGCGGTGACAAGCGTCTGCTCTTGACGATGGCGACCGGGACGGGCAAGACCTTCGTCGCGATGCAGATCGTGTGGAAGCTCTGGCAGAGCGCCTGGCGCGATCCACGGAAGCCACGCATCCTCTACCTTGCGGATCGCACGATCCTGATCGACCAGCCCCTCGAGCGCGAGTTCCGGCCCGCCTTCGGCGCGGGCGACAACTCACCGCTCTGGAAGCTCCAGGGTGAGGCAAAGGCCGGCCGCGAGGTCTACTTCGCCCTCTACCAGGCGCTGGCGGACGGCGGAGAGGACCCGAACGGCCTATTTCGCTCCTTCGCGCCCGACTTCTTCGACCTCGTGATCGTCGACGAGTGCCACCGTGGAAGTGCCCGGGCGGACTCGGCGTGGCGAGCGATCCTCGACCACTTCGCCCCGGCGGCCCAGCTCGGAATGACCGCGACACCCAAGCGGGACGAGACCGCCGACACCTACGCCTACTTCGGGGACCCGCTCTACGAGTACTCCCTGGCTCAGGGCATCGACGACGGCTTCCTCGCCCCGTACCGCGTTCGTCGCGTCGTGCTGAGCCCCGACGCGCACGGCTGGTCACCGAGCCCGGGCGAGCTGGACCTCTTCGGCAAGGAGATCCCGCTCGGCCTCTACACGAGCAGCCAGTTCGAACGCGTCGTCTCGCTGCTCACGCGCACCGAGGCCGCAGCCCGCCACCTGAGCGACTACCTCCAGAGCACCGACAGGTTGGCGAAGACGGTGGTCTTCTGCGTCAACCAGGAGCACGCCGACCAGATGCGGCGTGCACTCCACAACGCCAACGACGACCTCACGGCGCTCCACCCGAACTACGTCGTGCGCATCGTGAGCGAGGAGGGCGAGGTCGGTGCCGGCCATCTGAGCGACCTGGCCGATGTCGAGAGGGACTACCCGGTCATCGCCACCACGTCACAGCTGCTCTCGACCGGGGTGGACCTCCCCACGGTCCGCAACGTCGTCATCTTCCGGACGATCGGGTCGATGGCCCTGTTCAAGCAGATCATCGGGCGCGGCACCCGACTCTTCCCGGATGCGGACAAGCTCTCCTTCGAGATCATCGACTACTCGGGCGCCACCGCCCTCTTCTCGGACCCGGACTTCGACGGGCCGCCCGAGCGGGTGGTCGAGGAGGTCGTCGACGACGAGGGCGCCGTGGTCACCGACGGCGACGAGGTCGCCGAGCCTGAGCCCGCCTTCGGCGACGGGCCAGAGCTGAGTCATCCAGGGGACGACGACGCACCCGCCGCGAGCGCCGGCGGCACGCCGGCCGGGCACGTCCGCGTGGACGAGATCGAGGACGCACCACACGTGAAGTACTACGTGGGCGAGGGCGAGGTGTGGGTGACGGCGGAGGGCGTCTACACCCTCGATGCGGAGACCCAGCAGCTGCGTCTGGTCGAGTACCGCGACTTCGTGGCCGACACCGTGCGCACACTCTTCACCGGGTCCGGCGACCTGCGGTCGAGATGGCTCACCCGACCGGGCCGGCGCGCCGTCCTCGACGAGCTGGAGGCACACGGGATCGATGTCGCGGAGCTGGCGGAGCGGGCCGGGTTGGCACAGGCCGACCCGCTGGACGCCCTGGTCCATCTCGCGTGGAACCAGCCGCTGGCCACCCGGACGGACCGCGCGCGCCGGGTTCGCCGCGAGCACGCCGCGTTCTTCGCGACGTATCAGCCTCAGGCGCGCGAGGTGCTCAGCCGGCTGCTCGACAAGTACGCCGAGCACGGCATCGACCAGCTCGACGACCTGTCGGTGCTTCAGGTGCCGCCGCTCGCGTCCCTCGGTTCGCCGAGCGAGATCGCGGCCCGCTTCGGCTCGGCCACGGACCTGCGTGCCGCCGTCGGGGCGTTGGCCGACCTGGTATACGCCGCCTGATCCTCAATCAGATCTTGAGTTTCAGCAGCACCGCTCGACCATAACTCTAGTTTCGCTGTAGGATCGGCGGGTGCCCGTGGACCGCCGTGACCTTCGACGGCGCCTGTTCACCGTAGCCGCGAACCAAGGCGGGTACTTCACCGCCGCGCAGGCCAAGGACGTCGGGTACTCCTACCAGGCGCAGGCGCACCACGTCGCTTCGGGGAACTGGCACCGCATCGATCGCGGGCTGTTCCGCCTCGCCGAGTGGGTGCCCGCCCTCCATGACGACCTGATCCGCTGGACGCTCTGGTCCAGAGGCCGCGCCGTCGTCTCGCACGAGACGGCGCTCGCCGTGCACGGGATCGGGGAGCTCGAGTCGCCGCGGGTGCACCTGACCGTGCCGCCCGACTTCACCATGCGGGACGACGCCGTGGCCCTGCACCGCGCCGACCTGCCGGCGAGCGACGTGGTCGACCACGGCGGATTCCGCGTCACCACCGTTCTCCGCTCTCTTGTCGACGTCGCCGCGGCGGGCGTGGACGAGGACCAGCTGGCACGCGCGATCGCCGAGGCGCGTGACGCCGGTCGGATCACCCTCCGCAGCCTGCGAGCTCGAGCGGAATCAGTCGACGTTCGATCCGCGCTCCGCATCGAACGCGCCCTGCCCCTGGCCGGCGGGCAATGACGTACGCCACGTCGAGCGCGTTGCGGATGGCGCTCGAGCAGCGACTGGCCAACCAGGCCCAGCAGACGGGCCTCCCCCTGGACCGGCTCCGCCGACGGGTGGTCTTCGAGCGGATCGTCGCCCGCCTCCACGCCGCCGAGCCCGGCCGGTGGGTCCTCAAAGGCGGCATGGCGCTCGAGGTCCGCCTCCGCGACTCCGCGCGGCTCACCAAGGACATCGACCTGGGCCTGCGTGAACCGGTCGAGGACGCCGACGACCTGCACGACCGCCTCACGTCGGCGCTGGGCGCGGACCCCTACGCCGACTCGTTCGTCTTCGTGGTGGGCCCGGTCTCGGACCTGATGGCCGACGGCGCTGGTCACCTCACGTGGCGGGCGGCGGTCCGCGCCGAGCTCGGGGGGAAGCCCTTCGGCGGCGTACGCCTGGACGTCTCGCCGCGAGCGCACGAGCTGGACCGCACCGACGTCGTCCCACTCCCCAACTCGCTCGCGTTCGCGGGGATTGCCGCGCCGGAGATCGAGATCGTCGACGTGAACCGGCACGCTGCGGAGAAGCTCCACGCCATGTCGCGTGACTTCGGGACCCGGGAGAACTCCCGCGTCCGTGACCTGGTCGACCTCGTCATCCTGCTCGACCACGGCCTGCTCGACGTCGCGGCGGTGCGCGGCGCCGTCGTCGACGTCTGGCAGGAGCGCGACGGCGTCGCTCCACCGACGGCGCTGCCGGACCTCCCCGAGGGCTGGGCCGAGACGTACGAGCGCCTCGCGCACGAGCACGACCTGACCATCGCATCGTTCCCCGCTGCCCTCGCCGAGGCGAGGACGCTGTGGGCCCGCATGTTCGACCCCGAGGAGACCTGAGCATGGCTCGAACCGCCGCGACCGCCCCGACCTCCACCCGGGCCCGGCTCACCGCGGTCATCAAGAGCGCGCGGGACACGATGCGCAAGGACGCCGGCCTCAACGGCGACCTCGACCGCATCCCGCAGCTCGCGTGGCTGCTGTTCCTGCGCGCCTTCGACGGGCTGGAGGAGAACCGCGAGATCACCGAACCCGACTACCGGCCCGCCATCGAGGCGCCCTACCGGTGGCGCGACTGGGCGGCCGACCCGAACGGCGCCACGGGCCAGGGCCTGCTCACGTTCGTCGAGGCCAGCCTCCTGCCGTACCTGCGGGGCCTCACCGGAACCGGACCGCACGACCCGCGCGACGTGCTCGCCGCCGTCTTCAAGGAGACGAACAACCGGATGCTCTCCGGCTACCTCCTGCGCGACGTCGTCAACAAGGTCAACGAGATCAACTTCGCGTCGTCCGACGACATCCACACCATGGCGCACCTGTACGAGTCGATGCTCCGGGAGATGCGGGACGCCGCGGGCGACTCCGGCGAGTTCTACACACCGCGTCCCGTGATCCGGTTCATGGTGCAGCAGGTGGCACCCAGGCTCGGCGAGGTGCTCCTCGACCCGGCGTGCGGCACCGGGGGGTTCCTGGTCGAGGCCCTGCAGGAGCTCGAGCCCGCCGTCGAGACCACCCAGCAGCGGCGCCGGCTGCACGAGAACCTGCGCGGCACCGAGAAGAAGCCGCTGCCGTACCTGCTCGGGATGATGAACCTCGTGCTGCACGGCGTCGGGCAGCCGGGGATCGTCCGGGGCAACTCCCTTGCCAAGCCGATCACGCAGATCTCGCGGTCCGAGCGGGTGGACGTGGTGCTCACCAACCCGCCGTTCGGCGGCGAAGAGGAGAAGAGCATCCAGGCCAACTTCCCCGCCGACAAGCAGACCGCCGAGACCGCCTGGCTGTTCCTCCAGCTCGTCATCCGGCAGCTCAGGGACCACGGGCGATGCGCCATGGTGGTGCCGAACGGCCTGCTGTTCGGCGACGGGGTCGGCGCGAAGATCAAGCAGCAGCTCCTCACCGAGTGCAACCTCCACACGGTGGTGCGGCTGCCCGACGGCGTGTTCGAGCCCTACACGGCGATCCCGTCCAACCTGCTTTTCTTCACCAAGGGCGAGCGGACCTCGGAGGTGTGGTTCTACCAGGTGCCCCCGCCCGAGGGCCGAAAGAAGTACTCCAAGACCAAGCCGATGCGGTTCGAGGAGTTCTCCGACTGCCAGGCCTGGTGGACCGCGCGCCAGGAGAACGAGCACGCCTGGCGCGTGCCGGTCGCGGACATCGAGGCGGGCGGCTGGAACCTCGACCTGCGCAACCCCCGCCGGACCGACGACCTGGCCCACCGCCCGCCGGCCGAGCTGCTCGCCGAGCTCGTGGCGACCGAGCGGGAGATCCTGGCGCTGCTCGAGCAACTGCAGGCCGAGGTCGGGGAGGGCGCGTGAGCGTCCAGCGCGTCCGGGTCGGGGATGTGCTCCGGCTGGACCGGATCCCCGTCGAACCTGATCCCTCACGCGAGTACGTGACCGTCGGGATCCGATCTTTCGGTAAGGGCGTCTTCCACTACGAGCCAAGGCCGGGGGACCAACTCGGCAGCATGAGGTTCTTTCGACTTCGCCCCAACCGCCTCGTGGTGAGCAATATCAAGGGCTGGGAAGGAGCGATTGCGGTAACGAGCGACTCCGACGCGGACTGCCTCGCGTCCAACCGGTTCCTCACCTACGTCCCGACCGAGCCCGAGCGAATCGATGTCGGCTGGGCGCGCTGGTACTTCCTGAGCGAGCACGGCGTCGGCCTGATCCAGAGGGCATCCCCGGGCTCAGCCGACCGCAACCGCACGCTCGCCATCGAGCGGTTCGAGAACCTCGTGATTCCGCTTCCCCCGATCGAGGAGCAGCGCCGTGTCGCCGCGCACCTGGACCGCGCCCTTTCTCGTCAGCGGAACCTCCGCTCCCGCCGGGCAAGAGCGACCGAGTTCGGTCTCCAGATCGCCACCTCCCAGATGGATTCCCTCTTCTCCGAGATCGAAGCTCCCCATCAACCCCTGGAGAACCTCGCCGAGGTGATGGGTGGGATTCAGCGGACAACGGCACGAGAAGCTGGCGGGAATCCGGTTCGGTACCTGACGGTGGCCCACGTCGGGCGCGACACAATCAGGGTCGACGATCCACGCTTCTTCGAAGTGCCGCCTGCCGAACTGGAACGCCGCCGCCTCCGGAGTGGCGACGTCCTGATCATCGAGGGAAACGGCAGCGCCGAACAGATCGGGCGTGCAGCCCTTTTCCGGGGCGAGATCGACCCGTGCGTTCATCAGAACCATGTGATCCGGGCCCGCCCGGATCAGGATCGCCTCGATCCGGGCTTCCTCAATGACTACCTGAACTCACCTGCGGGCAGGCGCGCGGTTCAGGCACAGGCGCGGACGTCGAGTGGACTGCGATCGCTCAGTGTCGGTCGGATCAAGCAGATCGACATTCCTCTCCCCACCCTCTCGGCCCAGCGCGGGGTTGTCAGTGCGGCGCGTCGACTCAAGGACGGGAGCGCACGGCTGGACGCGCTGTTCCAGAGGTCATCCTCCCTAATCGACGCCCTTGAGCCCGCGCTCCTCAACCAGGCCTTCGCCGACCTCACCTGACCTCGGCCCACGCCTCGCCTGCGACCACCACGTGCCCGAGGAAGCGCAACCCCACAACCGTCGCGGCGGCCCGGAGCTCGGCGGTGGCACGCCGGTCGGCCTCGCTC
>JBDIAU010000043.1:0-9775 GCA_039812565.1 Beutenbergiaceae bacterium | reverse complement strand
CGGCGCGCCCTGCGCCGCCGGAGCCGGGTCGGCCGCCGGGGCGCCGTCGGCGGGGGGAGCCTGGGGAGCCGGCTCGGCCGGGGCGGGCTCCGGAGCCGGGGCGGCGCCGGAGCTCGGGTAGATGACGACGACGGAGCCTGCCGTGCGCAGCGATCCCGCGCGCGGAGACGTCCGGGCGATGGTCCCCGCCGGCTGGCTCGAGGCGACGCGCGAGCCCACGCTCACCTGGAAGCCGGCCGCCTCCAGCGCCGCCTGGGCGTTCGCCACCGACATGCCGATCACGCGCGGGACGGCGCGGCGGTCGCCGTAGAGCAGCTTGGAGTCCGGCTCCGGGAAGCCGACGACGGGCTGGTTCCACGTCGCGCCGCGCATGTACGCCGACCAGGTGGGCGCCGCGAGCACGCCGCCGTAGACGTAGCGGTAGTACCGACCGTTGATGGTCACGCGCTGCATGGGGATGTTGCCCTCGGAGTGGCCGACCCAGACCGCCGTCGACATCTGCGGCGTGTAGCCGACGAACCACGAGTGCCAGTCCTCGTTCGCGGTGCCCGTCTTGCCGGCGGACGGCCGGTCGGGCAGCGCGCTCTTCGTCCCGGTGCCGCGCTGGACCACCTGCTGCAGCGCGTAGGTCACGGTGGCGGCCACGCGCGGCTCGATGACCTGCTGGCAGTCGGCCTCGGGGACGGGGAGCTCCGCGCCCGTGGAGTCCTTGATGCTCGCCAGGGCGATCGGGGTGCAGTAGACGCCGTTCGCCGCGTAGGTGGCGAACGCGGCGGACATCGTCAGCGGGGCGATCGTGTTCGTGCCGAGGACCATCGACGGGTTGATGCTCAGCTGGGTGCCCTGCGCGGTGTGGACGCCCATCCGTTCCGCGGTGGCCCGGATGTTGCACAGGTCCAGCTGGTTGGCCATGGACGCGTACGCGGTGTTGACCGACTCGGCCGTCGCGTCGAGGACGGACATGGGTCCGGACGCCACGGTCTCCGCGTTCTTGGGGCTCCACTCGTCGGCGGCCTCGGGGGCGCACGAGATGGTCCAGGAGCGACGCGGGAACGTCCGCTTGGTCGCGTCCACCTGCTCGTACAGCGAGTGACCCGACTGGAGCCACTCGGTCAGCACGAACGCCTTGAACGAGGAGCCGGTCTGGAAGCCGCTCGAGCCGCCGTAGGACTCGTCCGTGCTCCAGTTGACGAGCGTGTCACGAGGCGACTCGGGGGTCGCCGTGCCGTAGTTCGAGTTCTGGGTCATCGCGAGGATGCGGCCCGTCCCCGGCTCCACCGTGACCAGCGCGTTCGAGATGCCCGAGCTGTCGTTGACCGGGATCGCGCCGACGACGGCCTGGTGGGCGATGTCCTGCTTGCCCGGGTCGAGCGTCGTCTGGATCGTCAGCCCGCCGCGCAGCAGGAGCCGGCGGCGGTCCTCGACGGTCTCGCCGTAGATCGGGTCGTTGAGGATGGTCTTGATGACGTAGTCGCAGAAGTACGCGGCGTCCCCGGCCGGCGCGCAGCCCTGCGACATCGACTGGACGTCGAGCATGTCCTCGATCGGCGTCGCGGCCGCCTCCTCGTACTCCGCCTCCGTGATGACGCCCTGCTCACGCATGAGCGCGAGGACGGTGTTGCGTCGCACGAGGGCGTTCTCGGGGTGACGGACCGGGTCCCACTTGCCCGGGGACTGGGTGATGCCCGCGAGCATCGCCGCCTCGACGATCGTCAGGTCCTTGGCCGACTTGTCGAAGTAGTAGCGCGAGGCGACCTCGACGCCGTACTGCGACGGCCCGAACTGCGCGATGTTGAGGTAGCCCTCGAGGATCTCGTCCTTGCTCATCCGCTGCTCGAGCGCGATGGCGAGCTTCGCCTCACGGAGCTTGCGGCCGAGCGTCGGCTCGGTGGCGGCGGCGATGGCCTCTTCGTCGCCGCTGCGCAGGCCCGCCTCGATGAGCACGTTCTTGACGTACTGCTGGGTGAGCGTCGAGCCGCCTTGCTGGGTGCCCTGGATCAGGTTCTTCGCGGTCGCCCGGAGCAGGCCTTCGGGGTCGATCCCGCCGTGGGAGTAGAAGCGCTTGTCCTCGACGGCGACGACCGCCTGCTGCATGTAGGGCGAGACGTCGGCGAGCGGCACGACGATCCGACTCTCGGCGTAGAACGTGGCGAGCTGCGTGCCGTCGCCCGCCAGCATGACGGACTGCTCCGACGGCGGCTCCAGCGCCAGCTCGCCCGGCAGCTCGTCGAAGAGCTTGACGCCCGTGTGGGTGGTGCTGCCGACGGCGGCGACCGCGGGGATCATCAGACCCGCCGAGAGCACACCGGAGACACCGGCCAGGAGGACGAACGCCAACAGGAGCGACACGAGCTGCGGGGCCGTGACCGCGCGCGAGTGCCGCCTGGGACCGGATGCCATGGCTTCTAGGGTACGTGGCGATCCGGTCCGGACCGTGGTGGCGCGAGTCACACCGCGCCGTCGCGGGCCCGTCTTCACGAGGTTCTCACAGGGGCTTTACGCCGGCTCCCGGTGCCCGGAGGTCGGACCCCCGCCGCGGTGCCCGGACGGACCCGGCCCCCGGGGGATGAGGTTGGCCCGGCGCCCTCCGGTGCGGCAGGGCCCGAACCCGCCGATTTCTGGCGTCCTGGCGCCACCTGCGGCGACACCGGCGCCTGACGCACCGTGAGAGGGGTGGCGCGCGGTTTACGTATCGCCCGTGTGTCCTCTAGGTTTCACCCAGGGGAGAACGGACTCGCCTCGGAGGCTGGGATGCAGATCGTGCAGGACCAGAGCTGGGCCGCCATGGCGGCCTGTGCGCACAGCTCGCCCGATGACCTCTTCGTCCAGGGGGCCGCGCAACGCGCGGCCAGGGCGGTGTGCTACGGCTGTCCGGTCCGCATATCGTGCCTCGCCGACGCGCTCGACAACCGCGTGCCGTTCGGCGTCTGGGGCGGGATGACGGAGCGGGAGCGGCGTGCGCTGCTGCGGAGACAGCCCGACGTCGCGTCCTGGCGGGCGCTCCTGACCAGCGACGACGCCGCGGTGTCGGACCTGGTGGCGATCAAGCCGCCCCGCGGCGCCCGCACGACGGCAGCCGGCCGCGTGGTGCCGCGCCCCGGCGTCGCGGCGCCGCTGCCGGGCGCCGCTCACGCGCAGCACAGCTGAGCCCCGTCGACGGCGACCGGGGGGACGGGCGACGGCGCCCGGCCACTAGGATCCCCGCATGACAACGTGGGAGTACGCGACCATCCCGCTGATCATCCACGCGACGAAGGCGATCCTCGACCAGTGGGGCGCGGACGGCTGGGAGCTCGTGCAGGTGGTGCCCGGTCCTGACGGCCAGGGCCTCGTCGCCTACCTCAAGCGACCGACCTCGTGAGCGTGGCCGCCCGGCTCGCCGAGCTCGGCCTGACCCTTCCCCCCGTCGCCCCTCCTGTGGCGGCGTACGTGCCCGCGGTGCGGGCTGGGGACCTCGTCTGGACCGCCGGCCAGCTGCCCCTGGTCGGAGGCGTGCTTCCCGAGACGGGGAAGGTCGGCGTGGGCGAGGGGCTCGTCACCCCGGAGCGGGCCAAGGAGCTCGCCGGCACGTGCGCGCTCAACGCGCTGGCCGCGATCGCCGCCCAGGTCGGCAGCCTCGACCGCGTCCGGCGCATCGTGAAGGTGGTCGGCTACGTGGCCAGCGCTCCGGACTTCACCGGGCAGTCCGTGGTGGTCAACGGGGCGAGCGAGCTCCTCGGCCACGTCTTCGGCGAGCGCGGGCTGCACGCCCGCTCCGCTGTCGGGGTCGCCGTCCTCCCGCTGGACGCTCCCGTCGAGCTGGAGATCGTCGCCCAGATCGGCTGACGCCGCGAGCGTCGCCGGCGACCCGTCGGCGTCGGCTCAGCGCGCGCGGCGCTCCAGACGCGCCGGCTCGATGATCAGGACCGCACGGCCCTCGAGGCGGATCCAGCCCCGGTTGCCGAACTCCGCGAGCGCCTTGTTCACCGTCTCCCGCGAGGCGCCCACGAGCTGGGCGAGCTCCTCCTGGGTCAGGTCGTGCGTCACCCGGATGCCCTCGTCCGTCGCGGTCCCGAACCGCTTGGCCAGGTCGAGGAGGGCCTTGGCGACGCGGCCCGGCACGTCCGAGAAGACCAGGTCCGCGAGGGCCGCGTTGGTGCGGCGCAGGCGGCGGGCCAGGCTCTGGAGCAGCTGCGCGGCCAGCTCGGGGCGGGTGCGCAGGAAGGTCAGCAGGTCGTCGTGCCGCAGCTCGAGGAGGCGGGTCGGGGCGATCGCCGTCGCCGTCGCCGCACGCGGGCCCGGGTCGAAGAGGGCGAGCTCGCCGAGCATCTCGCCGGGGCCCAGGACCGCGATGATCGTCTCGCGCCCGTCCGGGGCGGTGTGGCCGAGCTTGATCTTGCCCTCGGTGAGGATGTAGACGCGGTCGCCGGTCTCGCCCTCGTTGAAGAGCGTCTCGCCCCGCCGCATGCGGACCTCGACCATCGCGGCGCGCAGCGCCTGGGTGGTCTCCTCGTCGAGCGTCTCGAACAGGGGAGCGGCGTGCACGGCTTCGCTGTCCACTCGGTTCTCCGTCCGTGGTGCGCTGAGGGGTCGTACGGCCCGCGCACGACCCGGCGGACCGTGGCGGGGGCTTGCCACAGTGTGCCACCTCACATCCGGGCGAGGGAGCCGAACCCCCGAGGTCGCCGTCTGACGGCGGCCGGGCCCGACGCCCCGGCCAGCACCTACGCTGGCCCGATGGCCGTCCCGCTCACCCTCCCGCGCCGTCGCCGGCCGGTCCCTGCGAAGCGCGAGAAGGCCGCGCGGGTCCTCGAGCTGCTGGCCGAGGCCTACCCCGACGCGCACTGCGAGCTCGACCACCGCACGCCGCTGGAGCTGCTCGTCGCGACCGTGCTCTCCGCCCAGTGCACGGACGCGCGGGTCAACGCGGTGACCCCCGCCCTGTTCGCCGCCTTCCCGACCGCCGCCGACTACGCGGCCGCCGACCCCGAGGCGCTCGAGGAGATCATTCGCCCGACGGGCTTCTTCCGGTCCAAGGCCGCCGCGATCACCGGGATCGGCACCGCGCTCGTCGACCGGTACGACGGCCGGGTGCCCGCCACGCTCGCCGAGCTCGTCACCCTCCCGGGCGTCGGGCGCAAGACGGCGAACGTCGTGCTCGGCAACGCGTTCGACGTCCCCGGGATCACGGTCGACACCCACGTGGGGCGGCTGGCCCGGCGGCTGGGCTGGACGCGGCACGAGGACCCCGTGGAGGTCGAGGCCGACCTCGCCGCGCTCTTCCCGCCGACCGAGTGGACGATGCTCTCCCACCGCCTGATCTTCCACGGGCGACGCACCTGCTTCGCCCGCAACCCCGCGTGCGGGCGCTGCCCGGTCGCGGACCTGTGCCCGTCGGCCGGGACCGGTGTGCCGCCCGGACGCCGCACGACGGCGACCACGAGGGCGAAGGCCCCGCGGGCGCCGTCGTCTGCGGCCGAGCCCGGCGCCGACGCGCCGCCGGCCCCGTCAGTCCTGGGGGAGTGAGCGGAGCCAGTCGACGAGCAGCTCGCTGAGGCGTCGGGGCGCCTCCTCGGGCAGGAAGTGACCCGCACCGGGGATCGTCTCGGCGCGGAACGGCCCGGTGACCCAGCCCGAGTCGCGGCGGGCCGTCGAGTGGCCCAGGAAGCGGTCCTGGGCGCCCTCGACCTGGAGCACCGGAACCTCGATCTCGGTCCGCACCGCGGCGAGGTAGCGGCCGCCGTCGGGCCTCGGCGTCGACCGGACGAGCCAGCGCAGGTGCTCCATCGCCGAGTGCGCCACGAAGGGCAGCCGCATCGCCGCGACGTACCGGGCGACGGGCGGCTCCCAGCCGGGCGCCGCCCAGCCGCGCAGGACCTTCTCCACGAGGGCGCCGGAGCGCAGCGAGCGCTCCGGGAACCACGGCAGCTGGAACTGCGCCACCTGCGCTGCCGAGCCGACCGGCAGCAGGCCGGGACGGATGGTGTGCAGCGTCACCGGGTGCGGGTTCGCGACGACGGCGACGGCGCGCGTGACCGACGGCGCCAGCGTCGGCATCGACCAGGCGATCGTGCCGCCGAGGCCGTGCCCGACGACCACGGCGGACCGGGCGCCGAGCGAACGGATGACGCCGGCGACGTCGCGGACCAGGGCGGGCGTGGCGTGCCCGATCGGCGGCTTGTCCGAGGCCCCGAAGCCGCGCAGGTCCATCGCCGCGACCCGGAAGCCGGCGTCGCCCAGGGCGACGAGCTGGTGGCGCCACGCCCACCAGAACTGCGGGAACGCGTGCAGGAGGACGACGAGCGGGGCGGTCCCGTCCTCGGGGCCCGTGAGGGCCACGTGGAAGCGGGCGCCGTGGGCCGGGACGAACGCGTGGCTCCACGGCCCGGGGATGAGGATCGGGCTCTCCTCCGCAGTCACGGGGCGCGACGATACCCCGGCTCGCTGACCGCCGGACTGCGTCACGGCGTGGCGGTGGTCTCCTCGCCGCCACCCAGCGGGATGCCCGGGCCGGCCTTGATCGCGGCGATCGTGCGCTGGGGCCCGGCGAGCTTCGACAGGATCGACTTGGCGACGAGGCCGAGGAGGCCGGCGATCACGAAGTAGAGCACGCCGGTGATGAGGAACGCCGCCCACACCTGCAGGCCCAGCTGGACCAGACCGTACGCGAGCGCCCACGTCAGCAGGGCGAACCCGAAGAAGGCGAAGAGCACCGCGCCGACGATGAGTCCCGTGCCGGCGCCGGCCTTCTTGCCCTCCTCGGCCATCTCGACCTTGGCGAGCTCCGAGATCCCTTGCGTCCAGCGCTTGAACGCGCTCACGTAGGCGTTGATGAGCGAGGCGATGGTGGGCGCGGCCACGGTGCGTCCTCTCGTCGGAGTCACGAGGCTGGTCCGTCCAGCCTATTGCGGGAGGCTCCGCCTCACGAGGCGGCTGCGGACCCGGGTGCGTGCAGTCCTGCGCTGATCTGCGCCATGACCGAGGTGTCCGCGAGCGTCGTCACGTCGCCGACGGCACGGTGCTCGGCGACGTCGCGGAGCAGGCGTCGCATGATCTTGCCCGATCGGGTCTTCGGCAGCTCGGGCACCACCAGGATGCTCCGGGGCTTCGCGATCGATCCGATCTCCTTGGTGACGTGCGCGCGCAGGGCGGCGACGACGTCGGCGCCCTCGCCGGGCTCGTCGGCCTGGGTGGCGGCCTCGGCGCGCAGGATGACGAACGCGACGACGGCCTGGCCGGTGGTCTCGTCCGACGCCCCGACGACGGCGGCCTCCGCGACCCAGGGGTGCGAGACCAGCGCCGACTCGATCTCGGTGGTCGAGAGCCGGTGCCCGGAGACGTTCATGACGTCGTCGACGCGGCCGAGGAGCCAGATGTCGCCGTCGTCGTCGCGCTTGGCGCCGTCGCCGGCGAAGTAGAACCCGGGGAACCGGGACCAGTACGTGTCGCGGTAGCGCTGCTCGTCGCCCCAGATCCCGCGGAGCATCGACGGCCACGGCTCGGTGAGCACCAGGTAGCCGCCGCGGCCGTGGCCGACGGGCTCGCCCGCCTCGTCGACGACGTCGACGGCGACGCCCGGCACCGGCACCTGGGCGCTGCCCGGCTTGGCGGTCGTGACGCCCGGGAGCGGCGAGATCATGATGGCGCCGGTCTCGGTCTGCCACCAGGTGTCCACCACGGGCGTGCGGTCGCCCCCGATGACCCGCCGGTACCAGACCCATGCCTCGGGGTTGATGGGCTCGCCCACGCTGCCGAGGACCCGCAGGCTGCTGAGGTCGAAGGCGCCGGGGATGTCCTCGCCCCACTTCATGACCGTCCGGATGGCGGTCGGTGCCGTGTAGAGGATCGTCACGCCGTACCGCTGGACGATCTCCCACCAGCGGCCCCGGTGCGGCGTGTCCGGCGTGCCCTCGTAGAGCACCTGGGTCGCGCCGTTCAGGAGCGGGCCGTACGCGACGTAGGTGTGCCCGGTCACCCAGCCGACGTCGGCGGTGCACCAGTACACGTCGGTCTCGGGCTTGAGGTCGAACACCACCCGGTGCGTGTACGCCGCCTGCGTGAGATAGCCGCCCGTGGTGTGGAAGATCCCCTTCGGCTTCCCGGTGGTGCCGGACGTGTAGAGGATGAACAACGGGTGCTCCGCCTCGAGCGCGGGCGCCTCGTGCACCTCCGACGCCGCGCCGACGGCCTCGTCCCACCACACGTCCCGCCCGGGCGTCCAGGCGACGTCCTGGCCGGTGCGGCGCACCACGAGGACGTGCCGCACCGGGGTGTCGCCGTGGGCGAGGGCCTCGTCGACCGCGGGCTTCAGGGCGCTGGCGGACCCGCGGCGGAAGCCGCCGTCGGCGGTGATGACGAGGGAGGCCTCCGCGTCGAGGATCCGGGTGTGCAGGGCCTCGGCCGAGAAGCCGCCGAAGACCACCGAGTGGGGTGCGCCGAGCCGGGCGCAGGCGAGCATCGCGACGATCGCCTCGGGGACCAGGGGGAGGTAGATCGCGACGCGGTCGCCCGTGCGCACGCCCAGCGCGGTGAGCGCGTTGGCGGCGCGGCAGACCTCACGCTGCAGGTCGGCGTAGGTGAGGGTGCGGGTGTCGCCCGGCTCGCCCTCCCAGTGGATGGCGACCCGGTCGCCGAGGCCCGCCTCGACGTGGCGGTCCACGGCGTTGTAGGCGGCGTTGAGGGTGCCGTCGGCGAACCAGCGCGCGCGGGGGGCCTCGGACCAGTCGAGCACCTGGGTGAACGGCGTCGCCCACGCAAGCTCGCGGGCGCGGTCGGCCCAGAAGGCGAGCCGGTCGGCGGCGGCCTCGTCGTAGAGCTCCGGGGTGGCCGTGGCCTGCGCCGCGAACTCCGGGCTCGGCGGGAAGCGACGGCCCTCGGCGAGGAGGTTCTCGAGGGCGTCGCCGGACGGGCCGGCTCCGGCCGAGGACTGCGACATGGTGCCTCCGTGCAGCGGCAGTGGTGCGGGCAGGTGCGCCGGGGCAGGTCGGCGCGGCCGTTCGAGCCTAGCGCCGGCCCGGCCGGCGCCGGGAGGGGTGCTCGGCGTGGGGCGCCGGCGCGGGTGGTCCTCCGACGCCGGCGGGGAGGCCACCGGTGCACCGGTGCGCCTCCCCGCCGTCCTGGTTCAGGAGAGTCTCTTTCAGGCTATGGGCGTAATCCTCAGGCGAAAGGGTTCTCGCCGTGCGCGGCCCGGACCGCGAGGCGGGCCTTCTCCTCCCGGCGGCCCTTGCGGCGTGCGCCGTGCGAGATCATCCCGGCGCCGATGAGCACGACGCCGCCGACGACGAACGAGCCGCGCATCCCGGACTCGACCGTGTAGGCGTAGAGGTTCCGGCCGAAGCCGCCGAGCTGCTCGACCTGCTCCTGGTAGCCGGCCAGCCAGTCCAGCGTCTTCACGGGGATGACGAGGAACGTCAGGCCGATCGCGGCGCTGATCGAGCCGGCGATGATCGGCCCGACGGAGGACCACCGCGCGGCCAGGAGCACCCCGCCGAGCGCCAGCAGCCCGGCGCCGAACGACAGGTAGCCGGCGAGGTTCACGTCGGCCGGGTCTGCCAGCATGCTCCAGAACAGTCGAGCGCTGCCGTCGGTGAGCAGGAACCACGCCACGGGGGAGAGCACCAGAGCGATGGCGACGCCCCACCAGTGGGCGCCCGCGCGCGACGGCGGCTCCGTGTACTGCGACTCGGGGAAGAGCGTGGCGGGGCCGCCGTTGCCGGGCTCCGTGCCCCACGCGGCGCCGTCGGGCGCGGGCGGCGCCGGCGTGCCGGGCGGGATGACGGGGGGCAGCGCGGCGGGC
>JBDIAU010000042.1:0-10115 GCA_039812565.1 Beutenbergiaceae bacterium | reverse complement strand
CCCTGCGAGGGCGGCCCGCCGGAACGGGGCGAGCGAAGGGCGCAGGGCGGGCGCCGAGCCGCGGGGGGTGCGGCGGGACGCCGTCGGTGAGATCGGTCTGTGCGGGTGGGCGCGTGCTGTGGGGCTCGCGCCGGTGGGGGGAGCGGTCGAGCGGGTGGTGCCTGTACCCCTCCCGTCGGCATCGCCGGCGCGTCCTTGAGTTGTTGGCGCGAGAACGGTGGGACCGGTCTCATCTATGCGGGCCCGGCCATCCGGCCCGGCGCAGGGCGTGTCGGTCGCCGGTCGTCGCGTCGAGTCCAGCGTCGTCAGGCGTTGGGCCTGGTCGCGCCCCGGATCCCCGCGTGCGCACGGCCCGCGCCACCGCGTCGTTGACGCGTCGGGTCGACGGACGTACGTTCGAGATGCCGACCGGCCGATGGTCGCCCGGTCCGCGCAGGAGGCGGAACGTGCTCTCCGACTACACCCCCACCCCGTCCCTCGCCGTCGCCGACCTCGCCCGTGCGCGGGAGTTCTACGAGGGCGTCCTCGGGCTCACGGCGGCAGGTGACGGGCCCGAAGGCGTGCGGTACCCCGCGGGGGCGAGCGCGCTCTTCGTCTACCCGTCCGCCTACGCCGGCACGAACAAGGCGACCGCGGCGGCGTTCGAGGTTCCGCTCGCCGCGTTCGACGTCGAGGTGGCGGCACTTCGTGCGCAGGGGGTCGAGCTCCTGACGTTCGACCTCGAGGGGATCGTCTGGGCCGACGGGGTCGCGACGATGCCCGAGATGGGCGGCGCCAAGGCCGTGTGGTTCGCCGACCCGGACGGGAACATCCTCAACGTCGGGACGCCGATGTCGAGCGGCTCCGCCTGACACCCGCTCGCCGCACCGGGCGGCCGTCCGCCGTCGACGGCGCGGCTAGCGTGGGTGCGTGCCACCCGACCACCCGTCCGACGCCGGTCGTCGGGCTGAGTTCCGCTGCGTCCTCGACGGGCGCCTCGCCGGGACCGTCACGCTCGACGCCGACGCCGACGGCGACGCCGACGCCGACGGCGACCTGCGCGCGCGGCTCGACGTGGTCGTGCCGTGGGCGCGGGTGACGTTCTTCGAGTTCCCGGGCGCGGTGGTGGACGCACTGCGGCGCGCCGACCCGGACCTGCTGCACGCCCTGCACCCCGAGTTCGCGCCGTTCTGGTGCCCGACGTGCGCCGCGTCGTACTGCGACGAGCACTGGGACCGGTACGACGTCGAGGACGAGGGGTTCCACGACGAGACCCGCGGCATCTGCCCTTGGGGGCACGAGCGGATGCTCCTCGACTGACGGTGACGCCCAGTGCCGGGCCGGCTACGTCGCGTGCCGGTCGGGCGGGACGAGGCTCGCGACGACGGCCGCCTGCACCTCGTTGAGCGCGGCAAGGCGGTCGCCGGGCTCGATGGTCGTGAGGAGCTCGACCGCGGCCCGGACGGCCGCGCGCGTCGTGCCGGGGGAGGGGAGCGCACGAGGCGGTGCGCTCGCGGCGAGTCGCGCGGCGGGCGGCGCGCTCGGGGCGCGCGGTGCTGCCGCCGGTGGGCCGGTCATGGCGTGGGTCACGGGGTTGGGGATCCACGTGCCGCCGCCCCCGGCCGTGGGCGCAGGCGTCGCGGGCGTGTGGGCCTCGTGGGGGGCCAGGTCGGCGAGGACGTCGAACAGGGTGCCGGTGGAGATGTCGAGGGCGCCGGCGAGGGCCCGCGCCGCCCGGGGGGACGGGAGCCGGTAGGCCGTCTCGAGCTGGGAGACGTAGGGGTAGGACAGCCCGGAGCGGTGGGCGACGTCGCGCCTGGTCAGTCCGAGCTCGGTGCGTCGCCGCCGCAGCAGCGCGGCCAGGTTCTCGTTCCCCGACTTCGGGCTCTTCGGCGACACCGGCGCCTCCCTCCGATGCTCAGAGCATAGGCGTGCGGCGGGGGATGCGCCCGGGCGGGGAACGTCCCTCTTGCGTAATGCTCGCAGCAGACTATGCTGAGCGCATATCCCGTCGACGGTCGAGAGGAGAGGCAGGCCATGCACGTCGAGGCACATCTGGACATCGATGCGGTCGCGGTCGAGACCGCAGAGGAGGTCAACGTCCTCGTCCGGCTCACGGCGCCGGTGCTGGCGCGTGACGCCGAGCGGTCGCCGGCGGCGCTCGTCGTCGTGCTCGACCGGAGCGGGTCGATGTCCGGCGACCGGCTGGCGGCCGCTCGGGAGGCGCTGACCGCCCTTGTCGACCGGCTCGACCCACGGGACCGGTTCGGCGTCGTCGTGTTCGACGACCGGGTGGACGTCGTGGTGCCGGCGGGCGCCGTCGTCGACAAGAGGGCCCTCAAGGCCGCGATCGCCGGGGTGGCGGCGCGGGGGAGCACCGACCTGTCCGCGGGCTACCTGCGAGGGCTTCAGGAGGCGCGACGCGTCGCCCGCGGTGACGTCGCGCGGGTGCTCCTCGTCAGCGACGGGCACGCGAACGCGGGCGTGACGGACCCGGACCTGCTCGGCTCGATCGCGCGGCAGGCCTGTGCCGCCGGGGTGTCGACGACCACGCTGGGCATGGGCCTGGGCTACGACGAGGCGGTGCTCTCGGCGATCGCCCGCGAGGGGGTCGGAGCCGAGCTGTTCGCGGAGGGCGCTGACACGGCGGTCGCGCTCGTCGCGCGGGAGGTCGACGGGCTGCTCGGGCAGTCCGTCCAGGCCGCCTCGCTGCTCGTGAGGATGGACCCCGCCGTCGCGGCCGTGCGGGTCGCGAACGACCTGCCGACCCACGTCGTCGAAAGCGGCGTCCTCGTCGAGCTCGGCGCCTTCCTGTCGGGCGAGTCGCGGACGGTGGTCCTCGGGTTCGCCGTGCCCGGAATGGCGGCGCTCGGTCTCGCCCGGATCGCCGAGCTCGAGCTGCGGTTCGTCCAGCTGCCCGAGCTCGTCGAGCACGTCGTCACCGTGCCGGTGCACGTCAACGTCGTCCCGTCCGACGTCGTCGCGGCGCGCGTCCCCGACCCGGTGGTTCGTTCCGAGGTCGTGTTCCAGGAGGCGCAGCGAGCCAAGCGGGAGGCGTCGCGCCATCTGCGCGAAGGGCGGACCGACGAGGCGCTCCGCGTCCTGGGCGTGGCCCGGTCGGCCGTGGCGGCGCCCATGCCCGCGGTCATGCCCGCGCAGGCGCAGGACCTGAGCACCGAGGCGGCGACGCTGGAGGCGATGATCGCGGAGGCCACCCGGGGCAGCGTCTCCCGCGCCTCCAAGCTCATGTCCTCCGACGCCGCGCGCAAGAGCCGAACCCGAGGACGTCCCGAACGATGACGGCGCGCCGTGGGGACGGTCGGAGGTCACCCACGCGTGCGCTCGGAATGGTCGAGAGGGCCCTCGTCCGGTCCCGCCCTCGCCTGTCACGATGATGGTGTCACGTCTCGAACGGGGCAGGGAGGCACCGTGCGCAGAGCTCTCGTCACCGCCGTCCTCATCCTCGGGGCCGTGGGTCTCTCGGCGTGCGCGACTCCGCTGGACCCCGGCCGCACGGTCACGCAGGAGCGGGACGTCAGCGGTGCCAGCGCCGTGACCCTCGCCGGTGTCGGGCGGCTCGACGTCAGCATCGGCTCCCCGGCGTCGCTGGAGATCACGGCCGGGGAGCGGCTGATGGACCGGATCACCTCGGACGTCACCGACGGCACGCTCGTGCTGGACATCCGACCTGGTCCGAACGTCGGCCTCGGGAACATCGAGTACCGGCTCGTGCTGCCCACGGTCGAGAGCGTCACGGTCAGCGGGGCGGGCGACGTCGATGCGAAGCTCGACCGGTCGCCGTCGTTGAGCGTCCTGCTTGCCGGTGCGGGTGACATCACCGCCGCGGGGGTCGACGTCGACGACCTCACCGTCACGGTGAGCGGCGCCGGAGCCGTGAACCTGAGCGGCTCAGCCGGTCGACAGCGGGTGGAGATCTCCGGGCTCGGCGGCTACCGAGGCGCCGAGCTGACGTCCGGCGACGCCGAGGTCCTGGTCAGCGGCGCGGGCAGCGCGTCCGTCACCGTGACGGGCAAGCTCGACGCGACCGTGACGGGCGCCGGCTCGATCACCTACGCGGGCTCGCCGACGGTCACGAGCACGGTCACGGGCGTCGGTTCGGTTCGGGAGGCCGAGTAGGTCGCAGACCGGGCGGGGCTCCCCGCGCCGTCGGGGACGCTCAGAACGCGGCGTCGAAGAGCGCCTGAAGCTCGGCGGTCGCTTCACCGCTGTAGCCGCACAGGTTGACGGTCCCGTCGACGGCCGTGATGAGGTACGAGCCGCCCTCGCGGAAGTCGATCTCGCCGATGAGCGCGGCATGTGCGCCCGGCGGGATCTCCAGGGCGACCTCGTCGGGTCCGCTCCCGGCGTACCAGCGGTCGACGCGCATGGACACGGTGTCGTCCCCGACGTCCGTGACGGTGCCGGCGAAGGCGGGCGACATCTCGGCGAGGTACTCCGCCGTGAGGGGCAGGCAGGACGCCAATGCCCCGCCGGTGTCCGGCATCGTCAGCTCCAGCGGGTCCTCGGACCCGCCGCTCGGGCTGCACCCGGCGAGCAGCGCCCCGGCGACGCCGGCCGCCAGGACGCCCGTGCGGGCGTGACGGACGGGCCGGAGTCCCCGCCTCCGCGACGCGCTGTGTGCTCCGATCCGTTCGTCCTGGGGTCGCATCGAGTCCTCCCTCGGTTGTGCGCGGTCCTCACCCGGTATGTGTCGGACCGGCCGCGAACCTTGCGCGGGGACGCGGATGACGCGACCCGCCGGTTGCGTGCGGGACGAGCTGCCCTTCCGGTGGCCGGTTCTCGGTTGGAGCCTGGGGTGGTGGCCGGGGAGGAGCGTCACAGGCCTGACACGGGGCCTCGCTCGGCCGCGGACCGCGGATGGACGTCGGGGCGGGCGCGGTTCGCGGACAACCTCAAGACGATCCTGATCGCCGCGATCATCGCCGGGCACGCGGTGATCGGTTACGCGGCGTCGACGGACGCGTGGTCCTACTCCGACGTGCGGGAGGCGACCCTCTCGCCGGTGGTGGAGGCCGCCGTCGTGCCCCTGCTGTTCGCGGCGGCGTTCGTGATCCCGTTGCTGTTCCTGCTCGCGGGACTGCTGACGAGGCCGTCGCTGGAACGCAAGGGCGTGGGCGCCTACGTCCGTGACCGCCTGCTGCGCCTCGGGGTCCCGTTCGTGGTGTTCGCCCTGGTGCTGTGGCCGCTGCTGGAGTACGCGCTGTTCCGGTGGCTGGGCGGGGCGCCTGGTCTGGGCGAGTACCTGCGGGCGGAGGGCAGCCTGGACACGGGCGTCCTCTGGTTCGTCGGCGTGCTCCTGATCTTCTCGCTGGCCTATGCGGGTCTGGTCGGCGCCGCGGGTGTGATCGGCGCCCGGGGCCGGCGGACGCCTCGGGCGGAGCCGCGGGAGATCCGGATCGTTCACCTGCTCGTGCTCGTCGTCGCGGTTGCCGTGGCGACGTTCCTCGTCCGGCTCGTGATCCCGGCCGAGAGCGACAACCGGTTCGTCGACCTGAACATGTGGGAATGGCCGGCGTGCGCGGCGGCCTTTGGCCTCGGCATCGCCGCCTCGCCTGCGGGGTGGCTGGTGGCGGTGCCTGACCAGGTCCGCCGGCAGGCCCGCACCGCGACCCTGGTGGCCGCCGCGGGCGCCGTCGCCTTCGTCGGACTCGCGCTGACGCGGGAGGTGAGCCTGGAGTCCATGACCGGCGGGTGGCGCTGGCCCGCCCTGGTGTTTGCCGCGGGGGAGAGCGCGCTGGGGATCTTCGGGGCGGTGTGGCTGCTCGGCGCCGCGCAGCGTCGTCTCGACCGGCCGCTGCGATGGGTGAGCCCGGCCGCGGCCCGCGGTGCGTACGGAGCGTTCCTGATGCAGGGCCCGGTGCTCATCGGCCTCGCGCTGGCGCTGCGGCCCGTCCCGGTCCCGGCCGAAGTCAAGGCCGTCGTCGTCGCGCTCGCGGGCGTCGCGGCCTCGTTCGCGATCGCCTCGTTCCTGATCCGGCGCTCACGCTTCCTGGCCCGCATCCTGTGATCGCGCGCGGGCGGAGGAACGCGGCGTACGCGGCGAGGCCGAGAAGGGGGGCGGTGCCCGCCAGGTCGGGGGATACCCGGTCAGGGCAACGGGGCCACCGCGTGCGCATCAACCCCCGCCCCGACGGAGCCGTCGAGCGGCGCCCGCCGCCCCCCATCGGACGCGAGCTCGCACCTCCGGCCCGAGGTCGCACCGTGCCGGGTGCGACCTCGGGCCGACGGTGCGAACTCGGCGAGATGGTGGTCCGTTCAGCCGCCCGGGCGGCCTTGCGAGGTGGACCGCTCACACGGGCGGGGGTGCCCGGAAGGCCGCGCGATAGTCGCGTGGGCTCGCGCCCGTGTGCAGGAGGAAGTGTCGACGCATCGCCTGGGTGGAGCCGAACCCCGCCGTGTGTGCGACGTTCGTGATGGTGAGGTCCGTCTCCTCCAGCAGGGCCCGCGCCCGTTCGACCCGCTGTCGCGAGATCCATGCCTGGAGGCTCTCGCCGGTCTCGGTCCGGAACCGCCGTTCGAGGGTGCGGGGGCTCATGTGGGCATGCCGAGCCACGATCTGGAGTGTCAGCCGTTCCGCGAGGTTGTCGAGCATCCACTCCATCGCCGGCGCGAGGGGACCGTTCACCGGGCGGGTCCGGACGGTCGCGTACTGCGCCTGTCCGCCGACGCGGTGCGGCGGGCTGATCAGGATGCGCGAGACGTCGTTGGCGTAGGCCTGGCCGTGGTCCAGCCGGAGGATGTGCAGGCACAGGTCGGCCGAGGCGAGCATGCCGCCAGACGTCAGTACCGAGCCGTCGTCGACGTACATGGCGTGCTCGACGAGCTCCGCGGCCGGGAACGCAGCCCGGAACTCCTCCGCCAGCGCCCAGTGCGTCGTGACCTTACGGCCGTCGAGGACCCCGGCTTGGCCGAGCACAAAGGCTCCCGCACACAGTGACACCATGCGGGCACCCCGCGCTGCCGCGGTGGCCACGGCCTCCAGCAGCACTGGGTCCTGGGGCACCCACGGCGCCTCGAGGCCGGGGACGATCACGGTCTCCGCATCGGTCAGTTCCGAGAGGGGACCTAGCTCGCTCATCGAGAAGCCGAGCGATGTGCCGAGTGCGCCGGCGCCGCAGACCCGCACGTCGTACGGCGCCTCGGTCTCGTCGCGGATCTTGGAGAAGACCGACGGCCGGCGACCGAATGCCTGGGCAGCCACGGCGAGGTCGAGGACGAACGTGCCTGGGAGGGCAACGATCACGACGCGGTGTGCCATGGCTGCTCCTGTCCCGAATCGTTCGAAGGTTGACGCCCAGCGTGCTGACGGAAGGCTCTGACGCTCCGAGACTGGGGACACCGGCACGGAAGGACCGTCATGGCGCCCGGCAGCATTATCCCCGGCCACAGCTCTCGCGGCACCCCTGCAAGCGGGTCGCGTCAAGACAGTCACGACGGCGAGCAGCGGGACCGCACAGCACTCCAGTCGGGAGTCGCCGCGATCGGACCGGCGAGCGTCCGGGTGCTCGACGTCGGTCATCCACGGTGACGACGACCAGGTCGTCCCGTTCGAGGTCGGCGGGAAGAGGTCGGCCGAGCGGGGTCGCCGGCCGGCAGCTGACGGTCTACCCCGGCGATCCGCACGGCATCACCGACACGCACAAGGACCAGCTCAACAACGACCTGCTCGAGCTCCTCACGTCCTGAGGCTCGGGCGAGCACCTCCGTCGACAGCAGGGAGTTCGCACATGACGACGCGACCGGACACCATCGTCCTGGTCCACGGGTTCTGGGTGACCCCGAGGAGCTGGGAGCACTGGATCACCCACTACGAGGCGAAGGGCTACCGCGTCTTGGCGCCGGGCTACCCGGGCTTCGAGGTCGAGGTCGAGGAACTACGGGCGAACCCCCAGATCATCCTCGACGTCACCGTCCCGGAGATCATCGCCAAGATCGAG
Source organism: Beutenbergiaceae bacterium (assembly GCA_039812565.1). Classification (GTDB taxonomy): domain Bacteria; phylum Actinomycetota; class Actinomycetes; order Actinomycetales; family JAHECE01; genus JAHECE01. The sequence continues at coordinate 2,178 of JBDIAU010000042.1, read as the reverse complement.
GGCATCCTCCTGGACCTCGACAGCAATCCGATCATCATCGGCCACTCCGCCGGCGGCGCATTCACCCAGATCCTGCTCGACCGTGGTTACGGCGCCGCCGGCGTAGCGATGAACTCCGCGCCCACCGAAGGCGTGCGGGTCGTGCCACCGTCTCAGGTGAGATCCACGTTCCCCGTCCTCAAGAGCCCCGGCAACCGGAAGAAGGCCGTCGGCCTGAACTACGAGCAGTGGAGGTACGCGTTCACCAACACCTTCCCCGAGGAGGAGGCGCGCGCGACGTACGAGCGGTACCACATCCCCGCCAACGGCGGGATCCTCTGGGGCAGCGTGCTCGCCAACTTCCAGCCCGGCCATCAGGACACCTGGGTCGACTACAGGAACGACAAGCGAGCGCCGCTGCTGTTCGCCTCCGGTTCGGAAGACCACATCATGCCGCCGTCGGTGCAGCGGTCGAACGCCAAGCACTACACGTCCGATGCCGTCACCGAGGTCATGGCGTACGACGGTTACGCCCATCTGATGCCCGCTCAGCGCGGCTGGCAGGCGATCGCGGACGAGGTGCTCGAATGGGCGATCGCCCACGCCCGGTGATCCTCACCCACGTCGGCGGGCCAACCGTGCTCGTCGAGCTCGGCGGCTGGCGCCTGCTCACGGACCCGACGTTCGACCCGGCCGGTGGACACTACGCGTTCGGGTGGGGGACCTCCGCGGACAAGGTCGTCAGCCCCGCACTGTCCAGCGCCGAGCTCCCGGATCTGGACGCGGTGCTGCTCACCCACGACCACCACGGCGACAACCTCGACCATGCCGGCCGGGCCCTGCTGTCGAGCGTGCCGACGGTGCTCACCACCCAGAGCGGCGCCCGGCGGCTGGCGTCGAAGGCTGTCCGCGGCCTGCGAGCCGGGGAACGGGCCGTGCTCCAGGCGGCCGATCGCGCGCCGCTGGAGGTGATGGCGACTGCCGCGCGGCACGGGCCCCCGCTGTCGCGGCCGATCGCTGGCGCGGTCGTGGGGTTCTTGCTCCGGTGTGACGGCACCACGGTCTGGGTGACCGGCGACACCGTGCTCCACGGCGCGTTGCGGCGCTTCGCTCGGGAGCTGACGGTTGACGTGCTGGTCGTCCACGTCGGCGGCGTGCAGTTCGGCCTGACCGGTCCGGTGCGGTTCACGCTCACCGGTCGCCGGGCGATGGAGCTCGTCGCCCTCGCGAGGCCAAGGGTGGCGGTGCCGGTGCACTACGAGGGCTGGTCGCACTTCGTCGACGGTCCCGCCGGGCTGACGGCAGCCATCGCCGACGCACCCGCAGACGTGCGAGACCGCGTCCGTCGGCTCCCGATCGGCGTGCCGATCGAGCTGTGAATCCCGGCCGTCCTCGACCGAACGCATGGGCATGCGCTCGTTCAGTCCCTGCCCGCCGCTCGCAGGGGCGTGGATGCGGTCACCTCAGCCGCATCGCGCAGCGCAGCGCGCCAAGCGTCGGCGCCGAACGTGTGGGGGCGCGACGCGACCGGCCGACCCCAGCCGCAGCACACACTGCAACCGAGACTGCAACCGGCAGGGCTCCGCGGCTCTCGTCGTCGAATGGACCGAGAGGCTCTGACCTGTGTCTGTGCAGGTCAGGCTTGATCGAGGGCGGAGGATGGGGGATTCGAACCCCCGAGGGCGGTTAACCCAACACGCTTTCCAAGCGTGCGCCATAGGCCACTAGGCGAATCCTCCTGGTGTGGTGCGCGGACCAGGGTACCGGAGCCGCGGGCCTCGCCCGAACGGACCTGACCACCGCGGGGCCCCGGAGGGCCTGGCGGCGGGATCTGCGCGCCAGGTCGGCCAGGACGGCGGGGTGCGTGTCAGCAGTACGGCCGAGCGTCCACCACCCGGAGGGCGAGGGCGACGAACGCGTCGGCGCGGCGCTGGACGGCGGTCCGTGGGGGACCGGTGAAGTTCACCTGGGTCGCATCGTGGAGCAGCAGCTCCGCCTCGATGCGCATGAGGGCCCGCGTCAGGCAGGCGCCGTCGTCGTGGTTGAGAGAGAGTGCGACCCGGACACCGCCCCCTGGTCCGGCCTCCAAGATCATTTCTTGGAAGATCGCGTGCAATTGATCAACCGGCTCCCCGGCGATCGTCCCTTCGGTGGAAGCGCGCTCCATGAAGGAAGAGTAGAGGCATCGTCACAGGTGGA
>JBDIAU010000041.1:0-10172 GCA_039812565.1 Beutenbergiaceae bacterium | reverse complement strand
TACGTCGCGGTCGCGCTCTCGTTCTGGCACGTCGAGGGCGTGCCCGACGTCGCCGCCTACGCCGGACTCATCGGGGGGGCGGTGGCGCTGCAGGCGGTCGTCCTCGTGGCGGGGAGCGCCGTCGCCGCGCTCACGGGCCGCGCCGACCGGCGGGACGAGCGCGACCGCCTCATCGCCTGGCAGGCAGCGAGCCGCTCCACCTGGCTGCTCGTCGCCGGGGTCCTCGTGGCCCTGACGGGCCTCGTGCTCACGAAGAGCCCCCTGTGGGTGGCCAACGTGCTGCTGGCCGCTCTCGTGGCCTGGCAGGCCCTCGTCCACGCCCTGCGCCTCGTCGCGTACCGGCGGGGCGGGTAGGGCGCGATGGCGGCCGAGCCAACCGGGGTGCGCAACAACATCCGGGTCTTGCGCCTCCTGCACGGCGGGATGACCCAGCAGGACCTCGCGGACCGGATCGGTGTCACTCGGCAGACGGTGAACGCGATCGAGGGTGGCAAGTACTCGCCGTCCCTCGAGGTCGCCTTCCGCATCGCACTGGCGCTCGAGGTCCGGCTGGAGGAGGTCTTCCGGTACGAGCCGCCCGTTCGCCGCGCCGGCCGGCACGTCCGGCTCGACTGACGGCGAAGGCGGCGCTACATGCCGTGGGCCATGTCGACGAACCGGGCGTAGTGGCCCTGGAAGGCCACCGTCACCGTGTCCGTCGGGCCGTTGCGGTGCTTGGCGACGATGAGGTCGGCCTCGCCGGCCCGCGGCGACTCCTTCTCGTACGCGTCCTCGCGGTGGAGCAGGACCACCATGTCGGCGTCCTGCTCCAGGCTGCCGGACTCGCGCAAGTCGCTCATCTGCGGCTTCTTGTCCGTGCGCTGCTCCGGCCCACGGTTGAGCTGCGAGAGGGCGATGACGGGCACCTCGATCTCCTTGGCGAGCAGCTTCAGAGCCCGCGAGAACTCGCTGACCTCCTGCTGGCGGGACTCGACCCGCTTGCCGGAGGACATGAGCTGGAGGTAGTCGACGACGACGAGCTTGAGGTCGTGGCGCTGCTTGAGCCGCCGGCACTTGGCGCGGATCTCCATGAGCGACATGTTGGGGCTGTCGTCGATGAACAGCGGGGCCTCGGAGACCTTGCCCATGGTGCTCGCCAGGCGCGTCCAGTCGTCGTCGCGCATGACGCCCTTGCGCATGCTCTGGAGGAGGACCCCGGACTCCGCCGAGAGCAGGCGCATGGTGATCTCGGTCCGGCTCATCTCCAGGGAGAAGATGACCGTGGTCTGCTGGTGCTTGATGGCGGCGGCGCGGCAGACGTCCAGCGCCAGGGTCGACTTCCCGATCGCCGGCCGCGCGGCGATGATGATCATCTGGCCCGGGTGGAGGCCGTTGGTGAGCCGGTCGAGGTCGGCGAAGCCGGTCGGTACGCCGACCATTCCCTCGCCGCGGCTCGAGGCGGCGTCGATCTCCTCCATCGTCGCGTTGATGACGTCGCGCAGCGGGAGGTAGTCCTCGCTGGTCCGCCGCTCGGTGACCGCGTACACCTCGGCCTGCGCGGCGTTGACGAGCTCGTCGACGTCGCCGCCGTCCGTCGAGTACCCGAGCTGGGCGATCCGGGTGCCGGCGTCCACGAGCCGCCGCAGCACCGAGCGCTCACGGACGATCCGGGCGTAGTAGGCCGCGTTCGCCGCCGTCGGGACCGACGAGATGAGCGTGTGGAGGTACGGAGCCCCGCCGACTCGGCCGAGCTCCCCGCGCTTGGCCAGCTCCGCGGACACGGTGACGGCGTCCGCCGGCTCCCCCCGGGCGTAGAGGTCGACGACCGCCTCGTAGACCATCTCGTGGGCCGGCCGGTAGAAGTCGTTCCCCCGGATGACCTCGACGACGTCCGCGATCGCGTCCTTGGAGAGCAGCATCCCGCCGAGCACGCTCTGCTCCGCTGCGAGGTCCTGCGGCGGGGTGCGGTCGAACGACTCCCGCTCGCCCGCCGGGTGCAGCTCGGTGACGGACACGCGCCCTCCTTCGTCCCTGTCGACGCCTGTAGGTGTACCGCCCGCTACCGACAACCGACCCGATGACACACGAAGGGCGCACGGCGTCCGGCGACCGGGCCCCTTCGCAGCACGCGACGAGATCCTGTCCCCGGCGCCCCGGCCTCCCTGCCGCTGCGCCCGCACGGACCGTACGCGCCGCCCGCCGCCGTGCCAACCGGACCTCCGTGCGAGGTTGGGGATCGGCGGTGACTAGCCTGGGGACGGGCTGTGGATCAGTGGTCCGGGTTGTCCACAATGGTGGATTGCCCTGGGGATAGGGCCCGGGGAAACGCCCGTGATCCCGGTGCGCGGGTGTGCACAGACCGCCGGGCGCTGTGGACGGAGGGGACGGTCAAAGTCGTGGACGACACGCGGCGCGACACGCCGACGGCGCTCGCGGCGGACGCCCGCGCCCTGGACCGCCGGCTGCTCACGCTCGCCCTCCCGGCCCTGGGGGCGCTCGTCGCGGAACCCCTCTTCGTCCTCGTCGACACGGCCGTCGTCGGGCGCCTGGGCACCACGGAGCTCGCGGGCCTGACCCTGGCGAGCACGGTCCTCGTCACCGTCGTCGGGCTCTTCGTCTTCCTCGCCTACGCCACGACGGCGTCTACCGCACGGCGCATCGGTGCAGGTGACGAGGCCGGCGCCGCGCACGCCGCCCTCGACGGCCTGTGGCTCGCCGGTGCTCTCGGGGTCGCGCTCGCGGCCGTCGGCTGGCCACTCGCCCCCGGGCTCGTCGACGCGCTCGGCGCCACGGGCGGCGTCGTCGAGGAAGCGGTCACCTACCTGCGCGCGTCGCTTCCCGGGCTGCCCGGCATGCTCGTCGTCCTCGCCGCGACCGGGGCGCTGCGGGGCCGCCAGGACACCCGCACCCCGTTCGCCGTCGCCGTCGGGGGCGCCGTCGTCAACGCGGTGCTCAACGTGGTCCTGGTCTACGGGGCGGGCCTGGGGATCGCCGGCTCCGGCCTCGGGACCGCGCTCACCCAGACGGCCATGGCCGCCGTCCTCGGCGCCGTCGTCCTGCGGCGCTCACGTCGCTCGGGGCACCGCCTGCGGCCCGACCCGGCGGGCATCCTGGGCAGCGCCCGTGCCGGGGCACCGCTCTTCGTGCGGACCCTGAGCCTGCGGGCCGCCATCCTGCTCACCGTGGTCGTCGCGGCGTCGCTCGACGACGTCGCCCTCGCCGGCCACCAGGTGGTGGTCGCCTGGTGGGGGCTCGCCGCCTTCGCCCTCGACGCCCTGGCAGTGGCCGCCCAGGCGCTCGTCGGGCACGCGCTCGGCGCGGGTCGCGCGCACGACGCCCGCGCCGTCACGGCCCGCGCCGTCCGGTGGGGCATCGCCGCGGGAGCCGTCCTCGGCACGGGCCTGGCGGCCGCCGGGTGGTTCCTCGCACCCGTCTTCACCGCCGACCCCGCCGTGCGCCACGCCGTCGCCCTCGGGCTCACCGTCGCGGCCGTGTGCCTGCCCGTCGCCGGGTGGGTGTACGTGCTCGACGGCGTCCTCATCGGGGCCGGCGACGGCGTCTTCCTCGCCTGGGCGGGTCTGGCGACCCTCGCGGCGTACGCGCCGCTGGCGGCCCTCGTCGCAGCGTGGGCGCCACCCGGGGCGATGGGGCTCGCCTGGCTGTGGGTGGCGTTCGCCGGCGGCTTCATGGCCTCGCGGGCGGCCACCACCGCCGCCCGGGTGCGCGGCGAGCGCTGGGTCGTCCTCGGCGCTCGACAGGGGGCGTGGTGACGGGCGACGCCGCCGGGGAGCGGAAGAAGCCCGGACGTGCCGGAGGCCCGGCTCGTCGTGCGAGCCGGGCCTCAGGGCGGTTCCGGTGTCAGCCGGCGACGACCTCGACGGCGAGGTTCGCGACCACCTGCTCGTGGAGTCGGACCTGCACCTTGTAGGCGCCGAGGGCCTTGATCGGCTGCGGGACCTCGATCTTGCGCCGGTCGAGGGCCGGGCCGCCCGCGGCCGCCACGGCGTCTGCGATGTCGGCCGTGGTCACGGAGCCGAAGAGCCGGCCGTTGCCGCCCGAGCGCACGGCCACGCGGACGGTCGAGGCCTGCAGGGCGTCGCGCACCGCCCGGGCGTCCTCGACCGTCGCGATCTCACGCTTGCGGCGGGCGGTGCGGATCGCGTCCACCTGCTTCTGCGCGCCGCTGGTCCATGCGGTCGCCAGACCGCGCGGCAGCAGGTAGTTGCGCGCGTAGCCGTCGCGCACCTCGACGACGTCGCCCGGCGCGCCGAGCCCCGTCACCTCGTGGGTCAGGATGAGCTTCGCCATCGTCGACGCTCCTCTCAGCGAGCCGAGCTCGAGTAGGGCAGGAGCGCCATCTCGCGGGCGTTCTTGACGGCCTTCGCGATGGCGCGCTGCTCCTGCACGGAGACGCCGGTCACGCGACGAGCGCGGATCTTGCCGCGGTCGGAGATGAACTTCCGCAGGAGCGCGGTGTCCTTGTAGTCGATGTTCTCGATCTTGCCCGCCTTGAGCGGGTTCGCCTTCTTCTTCGGCTTGCGAAGAACGGGCTTCGCCATGGTGGTACTCCTCGGTTCGTCAGTCCCCGCTGGGCGGGTTCACGTCTGATCTGCTGGAAGGCCGGGCCTGGCTCAGGCCGTTCGCCTTCAGGTGAGTGCTGTGTGCCGGCTCAGAACGGGGGTTCGTCGCTGAAGGACGTGCCCGGGCCGGTCGCCCACGGGTCCTCGGCCTGGCCGTGGCCGCCGCCGGACTGCTGCCCGCCGCCGTAGCCACCGCCCTGGCCGCCGCCGAAGCCGCCCTGACCGCCGCCGAAGCCGCCGCCCTGACCGCCCTGGCCGCCGCCGGAGTAGCCGCCGCCGGAGCGCTGGGTGCGCGTGAGCTTGGCCGAGGCGTACCGCAGCGACGGGCCGACCTCGTCGACCTGGAGCTCGACGACGGTGCGCTTCTCGCCCTCGCGGGTCTCGTAGGAGCGCTGGACCAGGCGGCCGGTCACGATGACCCGGGTGCCCTTGGTCAGGGACTCGGCCACGTTCTCCGCGGCCTCGCGCCAGATCGAGCAGCGCATGAACAGCGTGTCGCCGTCCTTCCACTCGTTCGACTGACGGTCGAACGTGCGGGGGGTCGATGCGACGGTGAAGTTGGCCACGGCGGCGCCGGACGGGGTGAACCGGAGCTCCGGGTCTGCCGTGAGGTTGCCCACGATGGTGATGACGGTATCGCCTGCCATAACGGCTCCTGCGGTCGGTGCGACGCCGGTGGCGTCAGCGGGCGTCCGGGCGGATGAGCTTGGTGCGCAGGACGGCCTCGTTGAGGCCGAGCTGGCGGTCGAGCTCCTGGGCGACGGCCGGCGTCGTCGTCATGATGACGACGGCGTAGATGCCCTCGGAGCGCTTCTTGATGTCGTACGCGAGACGACGCTTGCCCCAGATGTCGACCTTGTCGACGGTGCCACCGCCGGTGCGGACGACACCCAGGAGCTTGTCGAGCGACGGGGCGACGGTGCGCTCGTCGACCTCCGGGTCGAGGATCACCATCAGCTCGTACTGACGCATGCTGAGTACCCACCTCCTCTGGACTGGGCGGTCACGGTCCTTCCGTGACAGGAGGGTCATGCGAGGTCCGCCACCCGGCGCGCATAGGGCGCCGACCGGGAGAAGGCGAACCGGGCGAGGATACACGACGGACGTGTCACGCCAGGACGCCGCCGTCCCCAGCGGTGTGGAAGCGGCTGTGGACGGCGGCGTCGGTGCTGATCAGCCGTTGTTGCCCTGGCCCTGTCCCGGGTTCGCCCCCTGGCCCGGGTTGCCCCCGTCGCCGGGGTTGAGCCCGCCGGACACGGTCACGGTGACGGTGCTCCCGGGGGCGACCGGCGTCCCGGCCCCCGGCAGCGTGCTGATGACGACGCCCGCCGGCTGGTCGGAGTTGATCACCTCGACCTGGGCGACCAGCCCGACCGCCGCGAGGGCCGCCGTCGCCTGGTCCACCGTCGAGCCGGCGACGCCGGGGACCGCGACGGTCGCGTCCTGCGTCGGCTCCTCGGTGGGCGTGGGCTCCGCGGTCGCGGTCGGCGTCGGGGTCGCGGTCGGCGTGGGGGTGCTCGGCGCCCGCGTCGGGGTCGAGCGGGCCGGGAAGTCCTGGACCTCCATGCCCTCGAGCGCGACCGCCATGTAGCGGGTCCAGATCGTCGTCGGCCACGTGCCGCCGGCCACCGGGTTGGCGCCGCCGAACGGCGTCAGCGTCTGCTCGGAGCCGTCCTCACCCACCTGGAAGAAGGCGACGGCGGTCGCGAGCTGCGGCACGAAGCCGCAGAACCACGCGGACCGGTAGTCCTGCGAGGAGCCGGTCTTGCCGGCCACCGGACGGCCGAGCGAAGCGGCGGTCTTGCCGGTGCCCCCCTCGACCACCTTGGTCATCGCGAACGTCGCGTCGGCGATCACCTGCGGGTCGAAGACCTGCTGGCCCTGGTGACCGCCCGTGTAGAGCGCCGTGCCGTCCTCGGAGGTGACGGACTCGACGATGTAGCGGTCGTGCCGGACGCCGCCGGCGGCGTAGGTCGCGAAGACCGTCGCCATGTCCGCGGGGTGCGGCGACGCCGGGCCGAGCACGATCGAGGGGAACGCGCCGAGGCCGGGGGTGTCGGCGGGCAGGCCCGCCCGCTCGGCGACCTCGACCGTCTTCTCCGGGCCGACGGCCACGTTCAGCTGGGCGTACACGGTGTTGACCGAGTTCGCCGTCGCACGCACGAGGTCGATCGAGCCCCGGTTGACGGAGTCGAAGTTGCGGACCGGCCGGTCGTAGCCCGGGATCTGCATCGGCGTGTAGCTCTCGAACTCGTCCTCGAGCGTGTAGCCGTTCTCGAGCGCCGCGACAAGCGTGAACGGCTTGAACGTCGAGCCGCCCTGCGCCCGGCCCTGGGTCGCGTTGTTGAAGGGCTCCGAGACGAAGTCCTCGCCGCCGTACAGGGCCCGGACCGCACCCGTGGCGGGGTCCACCGAGACGAGCGCGACGTGCAGGTTCTCCGGCGCGCTCTCCGGCAGGCTGTGGACCGCGTCGACGGCGGCCTGCTGCAGGCGGGCGTCGACGGTGGAGACGATGCGCAGGCCGCCCTGGTCGAGCTGGTCCTCCGTGAAGCCACCGGTCTCGACGAGCTCCGTGCGCACCATGTCGAGGAGGTAGCCGTCGGTGCCGGCGAACCGGTCGGAGCGCTGGTACTCGATGACCTCCGGGAACTCCTGCGCCGCGCGCTCCTCGGCGGTGATGTAGCCGTCTTCGACCATGAGGTCCAGCACGCGCTCCCACCGCTGCTCGGCGCGCTCAGGGCTCACGGCCGGGTCCCACGCGCTCGGCGCGGGGATGATCCCGGCCAGGAGGGCGGCCTGGGACACCGTCAGCTCCGAGGCGGAGACGCCGAAGTAGGCCTGCGCCGCGCGCTCGATGCCGTAGGCGCCGCGACCGAAGTAGATGGTGTTGAGGTAGTTGGTGAGGATCTCGTCCTTCGACTGCTCGCCGTCGATCTTCAGCGCGATGACGGCCTCCCGGACCTTGCCGGGGATGCTCGTCGTCGTGCCGAGGAAGTAGCGCTCGACGTACTGCTGGGTGAGCGTGGAGCCGCCCTGCGTGTCGTTGCCGCGGATGTTGTTCCACAGGGCTCGCGCGATGCCGGTCGGGCTGACGCCGCGGTTCGTGTAGAACGAGCGGTCCTCGGAGGCGACGACGGCGTGCTGCACGGCCACCGCGATCTCGTCGAGGGTGACGACGTCGCGGTCGACGGCGGTGAACTCGCCCATCTCCGTCTGGCCGTCGGAGTAGTACACGGTCGACGTCTGCGCCTGCGCGGCCTCGTCCGGGTCCGGGATGGGCGTGGAGACCCACACGTAGGCGAACGCGGCGACGCCGAGCGTGACGACGACGCCGAGGAGCAGGAGCAGCAGGCGCAGGCTGGGCAGCCAGCGCGCGACGGGCCCCTTCCCCGCACGGGGGTAGTTGAGCCCGCGCTTGCGCGGAGCGGTGGAGCGCCCCGCGGCGGGGCGCTGCGAGCCGGTGGCCATCGAACCTTCTCTCTCGTCTCCCGGGCGTGGTCCCGAGACGCGGGGGTACGCGGGTGGCGGTCGCGGGGACCGCCGGCGGCCGCACGTCGAGGACAGGGAGCGGCGCATCCTCAGTATCGACGCGAGCGGGAGGGAAGGGGCCGTGGATCGCACACCTCCCGCCCCCGCTTCACGCGATCTGCACAGCGGCTGTGACCTCGGCGACACGCACGCGTCTCGCGTTGACCGACACAACGGATGGATGTATCAATGTGATACATCGATGCGCCGGAGACGGAGCGTCGTGCCCCGTCCCCGACACCCGAGGAGCGCTCACGTGCGTACCCGTTCGGACGTGCTGGAGCTGGCCGTGCTCGGTCAGCTGCAGGGCGCGCCCATGCACGGGTACGAGCTGCGCAAGCGGCTCAACGCGACCCTCGGCCCGTTCCGCGCGCTCTCCTACGGCTCCCTGTACCCGTGCCTGAAGTCCCTCGAGGCGAACGGGTTCATCGAGGCGGTCGAGACCGCGGCGCCGCCGCACGCCCTCTCGGGCCGTCGGGCACGCATCGTCTACCAGCTCACGGCGGACGGGAAGGAGCGGCTGGCCGCCACGCTGGCCCACGCCGACCCCGCCGCCTGGGAGGACGAGAACTTCGACGTCCGGTTCGCGCTGTTCGCACGCACCGACGCCGAGACCCGGCTGCGGATCCTCGAGGGCCGGCGAACCCGGCTCGTCGAGCGCATGGAGGCGGTCCGCCAGTCCATGCACCGCACCCGCGAGCGCATGGACACCTACACCGAGGAGCTCCAGCGCCACGGCCTCGAGCAGGTCGAGCGCGAGGTGAAGTGGCTCGACTCGTTGATCGAGAACGAGCGCGCCGCCCGCGGGCCCGACAGCCGCCGGAGCGCCTGAGGCTCCCCACCAGCACCCCATCGTCACAGCACACCCCGCCGGCCCCCGGCGGGAACATCCACGAAGGAAACGAGGAACACTTCATGAGTCCGATCCGCGTAGCGATCGTCGGCGTCGGGAACTGCGCGGCGTCGCTCGTCCAGGGCGTCCACTTCTACAAGGACGCCGACCCGGCCACCAGCGTGCCGGGCCTCATGCACGTGACGTTCGGCCCGTACCACGTCAGCGACATCGAGTTCGTCGCGGCGTTCGACGTCGACGCCAAGAAGGTCGGCTTCGACCTGTCCGAGGCGATCGGCGCGTCCGAGAACAACACGATCAAGATCTGCGACGTCCCCCCGCTCGGCGTCACCGTCCAGCGCGGCCACACCCTCGACGGCCTCGGCACGTACTACCGGGCCACCATCGAGGAGTCCGACGCGCAGCCGGTCGACGTCGTCCAGACCCTCAAGGACGCCCAGGTCGACGTCCTGGTCTGCTACCTGCCCGTCGGCTCCGAGGAGGCCGCGAAGTTCTACGCGCAGGCCGCCATCGACGCGGGCGTGGGCTTCGTCAACGCGCTCCCGGTGTTCATCGCGGGCACCAAGGAGTGGGCGGACAAGTTCGAGGCGGCCGGTGTGCCGATCGTCGGCGACGACATCAAGTCCCAGGTCGGCGCGACCATCACGCACCGCGTGCTCGCCAAGCTCTTCGAGGACCGCGGCGTCGTGCTCGACCGGACGTACCAGCTGAACGTCGGCGGCAACATGGACTTCAAGAACATGCTGCAGCGCGACCGCCTGGAGTCCAAGAAGATCTCCAAGACGCAGGCCGTGACCTCGAACATCCAGCACGACCTCGGCGCGCGGAACGTCCACATCGGCCCGTCCGACTACGTGCAGTGGCTCGACGACCGCAAGTGGGCGTACGTGCGCCTCGAGGGCCGCGCCTTCGGCGAGGTCCCGCTGAACCTGGAGTACAAGCTCGAGGTCTGGGACTCCCCGAACTCGGCCGGCATCATCATCGACGCGCTCCGCGCCGCGAAGATCGCCATGGACCGCGGGGTCGGTGGCCCGATCCTCTCGGCGTCCTCCTACTTCATGAAGTCGCCGCCGGTGCAGTACGCCGACGACGTCGCCCGGGCGAACCTCGAGGCGTTCATCCGCGGCGAGGTGGAGCGCTGACCTCGCGCCCCTGACCCGAACGTGAAGGATCCGGCTCGCCTCGCGAGCCGGATCCTTCACGTTCCACGGGTGGTCCACAGGACGGGGTCC
>JBDIAU010000040.1:0-10195 GCA_039812565.1 Beutenbergiaceae bacterium | reverse complement strand
TCGGCGTCGGCACGGTCGCGGCGGGCGTCTCCAAGGCGCACGCCGACGTGGTGCTCATCTCGGGCCACGACGGCGGCACCGGTGCGAGCCCCCTGACCTCGCTCAAGCACGCGGGCGCGCCGTGGGAGCTGGGCCTCGCGGAGACCCAGCAGACCCTCGTGCTCAACGGCCTGCGGGACCGGATCGTCGTGCAGACGGACGGCCAGATGAAGACCGGCCGGGACGTCGTCGTCGCCGCCCTGCTCGGCGCCGAGGAGTACGGGTTCGCGACGGCGCCGCTCGTGGTGAGCGGCTGCGTCATGATGCGGGTCTGCCACCTCGACACGTGCCCGGTGGGCGTCGCGACCCAGAACCCCGAGCTCCGGGCCCGGTTCTCCGGCAAGCCCGAGTTCGTCGCGACGTTCTTCGAGTACATCGCCGAGGAGGTCCGCGAGCTGCTCGCCCAGCTGGGCTTCCGCACGCTGGACGAGGCGATCGGCCGCGTCGAGCTGCTCGACGTCGACTCCGCCGTCGAGCACTGGAAGGCCTCCGGGCTCGACCTCACGCCGATCCTCACGCCCGCCTCCCCGTGGGAGGGTCAGGAGCGGCGGTGCACGACCGTCCAGGACCACGGCCTGTCCAAGGCGCTCGACAACGAGCTCATCTCGCTCTCCGAGGAGGCCCTCGAACGGGGCGAGCCGGTCCGGATCGCACTCGACGTGCGGAACGTGAACCGGACGGTCGGCACCATGCTCGGCCACGAGGTCACCAAGCGGTACGGCGCCGCGGGTCTGCCCGACGGCACGATCGACATCACGCTCACGGGCTCGGCCGGCCAGTCCTTCGGTGCCTTCCTGCCTCCCGGGGTCACCCTGCGTCTGTTCGGCGACGCCAACGACTACGTGGCCAAGGGCCTGTCCGGCGGCCGCGTCGTCGTCCGGCCCGACCGGGCGGCGCGCCTGGACAACCCCGCGAACGTCATCGCCGGCAACGTCATCGGGTACGGCGCGACGAGCGGCGAGATCTTCATCCGAGGGCGGTCGGGGGAGCGGTTCTTCGTCCGCAACTCCGGCGCCACGGGCGTGGTCGAGGGCGTCGGCGACCACGGTGCCGAGTACATGACGGGCGGCACGCTGGTCGTGCTCGGCGCCACCGGGCGCAACTTCGGCGCCGGCATGTCCGGCGGCACGGCCTACGTGCTCGACCTGCAGGAGCGACTGGTCAACGGGCCGGCGCTCGCCGCGGGCGAGCTCCTGCTCGCCCCGCTCGACGACGAGGACGCCGCGCTCGTGCTCGGCCTCGTGCGCGCGCACGCCGACCACACCGGCTCGCACGTCGCCGACGAGCTCCTCGCCGACCCCGAGGGGACCCGAGCGCGCTTCACCCGCGTCCTGCCACGCGAGTACGCGCGCGTCCGCGCGGCGATCGCCCGGGCGGACGCCGCCGGGCTCGACATCACCGCACCCAGCGTCTGGGCCGAGATCATGGAGGCGACCCGTGGCTGACCCCCGTGGATTCCTGAAGGTCCGGGAGCGCGAGCTCCCGACCCGTCGCCCGGTGCCCGTCCGCATCCAGGACTGGCAGGAGGTGTACGAGCGCCGGGCGGAGGACGGGCCGGCGCTCACCCGCCAGGCCGGTCGCTGCATGGACTGCGGCATCCCCTTCTGCCACAACGGCTGCCCGCTCGGGAACCTCATCCCCGAGTGGAACGACCACACGTGGCGAGGCCGGTGGGCGGACGCCATCGACCGCCTCCACGCGACGAACAACTTCCCGGACTTCACCGGGCGGCTGTGCCCCGCGCCGTGCGAGACCAGCTGCGTGCTCGGCATCAACCAGCCGGCCGTGACGATCAAGAACATCGAGCTCTCGATCATCGACGAGGCGTTCGAGCGCGGGCTGGTCCACCCGCAGGTCCCGGAGCGGCTCACCGACAAGACGATCGCCGTCGTCGGATCCGGTCCGGCCGGCCTGGCCGTCGCCCAGCAGCTCACGCGCGCCGGCCACACCGTCGCCGTGCTCGAGCGGGACGACAAGATCGGCGGCCTGCTGCGGTACGGCATCCCCGAGTTCAAGATGGAGAAGCGCCACATCGACCTCCGCCTCGCGCAGATGGAGGCCGAGGGCACCCGGTTCCGGCCGGGTGTCGACGTCGGCGGCGAGGGACCCGACGCGATCACCGGGGCGGAGCTGCGGGAGCGCTACGACGCGATCGTGCTCGCGCTCGGCGCCACGATCCGCCGCGACCTCCCGGTGCCCGGCCGCGAGCTCTCCGGGATCCACCAGGCGATGGACTACCTGCCCCAGGCCAACCGCGTCGCGGTCGGGGAGAGCGTGCCGGACCAGGTCGTCGCCACGGACAAGGACGTGGTGGTCATCGGTGGCGGCGACACCGGCGCCGACTGCCTCGGCACGTCCATCCGGCAGGGTGCGCGCTCGATCGTCCAGCTCGAGATCATGCCGCGGCCGAGCGACGACCGGCCGCCGCACCAGCCGTGGCCGACGTATCCGATGATCTACCGCGTCTCGAGCGCCAACGAAGAGGGCGGTGAGCGCGTCTACGCGACGTCCACCGTGGAGTTCCTCGGCGACGAGAACGGCGCCGTCCGCGCGCTCCGCGTGGTGGAGGTCGACATGAGCGGGGGACGACCCACCCCGGTCGAGGGCACGGAGCGGGAGATCCCGGCGCAGCTGGTGCTCCTCGCGATGGGCTTCACGGGCGTGCCGACCTCGGGCATCGTCGACCAGCTCGGCGTCTCCGTGGACGCCCGCGGGCGCATCGAGCGCGACGAGGCCTACATGACCGGGACGCCCGGCGTGTTCGTGGCCGGGGACGCCGGGCGCGGCCAGTCGCTCATCGTGTGGGCGATCGCCGAGGGACGCTCCTGCGCCGCGGCCGTCGACGCGTACCTGCGCGGAGAGACGGACCTTCCGGCGCCGATTCGGCCGACCACGGTCGCCATTACGGCCTAGCCTCCTGCCATGGCGGGATACCGTCGGACCGGTGCGTGACCGGACGGTCCGCCGGCTCTCATGCCCGAACCACCCACTGACACCTACCTAGGCTGGCGAGATGCGCAGAGCAAAGATCGTATGCACCATGGGGCCCGCGACCGAGTCCCCCGAGATGATCCAGGCGCTGGTCGACGCCGGGATGGACGTCGCGAGACTCAACCGCAGCCACGGCGAGTACTCGGTCCACAAGGCGATCTACAA
This sequence comes from Beutenbergiaceae bacterium, assembly GCA_039812565.1. Lineage (GTDB taxonomy): Bacteria > Actinomycetota > Actinomycetes > Actinomycetales > JAHECE01 > JAHECE01. The sequence continues at coordinate 7,000 of JBDIAU010000040.1, read as the reverse complement.
GAGCGTCCGGGCCGCGGCCAAGGCAGCCGGCCGGAACGTCGCGGTGCTCGTCGACCTGCAGGGTCCGAAGATCCGCCTCGGGCGGTTCACGGAGGGCAAGCACGAGCTCGCCGAGGGTGACATCTTCACGATCACCACGGAGGACGTCCCCGGCACCAAGGAGCTCGTCTCCACCACGTACAAGGGACTTCCGGGCGACTGCTCGCCCGGTGACGCCATCCTCATCGACGACGGCCGCGTCGCCGTCCGCGTGGTCGAGGTCGACGGCCCGCGCGTCGTCACCCGCGTGGAGGTCGCCGGGCCCGTCTCCAACAACAAGGGTCTCAACCTCCCGGGTGTCGCCGTCAGCGTGCCCGCCCTGTCCGAGAAGGACAAGGAAGACCTCCGCTGGGCGATCCGCCTCGGCGCCGACTTCGTCGCCCTCTCGTTCGTGCGCACCGCCGCCGACTACGAGGACTGCCGTCTGATCATGGAGGAGGAGGGGCGCCGCGTCCCCGTCATCGCCAAGATCGAGAAGCCGCAGGCGGTCGACAACCTCGCCGAGATCATCCGGGCGTTCGACGGCATCATGGTCGCCCGCGGCGACCTGGGCGTGGAGCTCCCGCTCGAGCAGGTGCCGATCGTGCAGAAGCGCGCCGTCGCCATGGCTCGCCAGCAGGCCAAGCCGGTCATCGTGGCCACCCAGGTGCTCGACTCGATGATCAGCGCCCCTCGCCCCACCCGGGCCGAGGTCTCGGACTGCGCGAACGCGATCCTCGACGGCGCGGACGCCGTCATGCTCTCCGGCGAGACCAGCGTCGGCGAGTTCCCGATCGAGACGGTCCGCACCATGGCCCGGATCATCGAGCACACCGAGCAGCAGGGATCCGACCGGATCGCCCCCCTCGGCACCACGCCGCACACCCGCTCGGGCGTCCTCACCGCCGCCGCCGCGGAGATCGGCGCCGAGCTCGGCGTCAAGTACCTCGTCACGTTCACGCAGTCCGGTGACTCGGCGCGCCGCATGTCGCGGCTCCGTTCGCCCATCCCGCTCCTCGCCTTCACGCCGACCGTCGCCGCCCGCAACCAGCTCGCGCTGAGCTGGGGCGTGCAGACGTTCCACGTGCCGCAGGTCGGCGAGACGGACGAGATGGTCGCCACGGTCGACCAGCTCCTCCAGGAGCGTGGGCTCGCCGAGGCGGGCGACCGCGTCGTCGTCGTCGCCGGCGCCCCGGTGGGCATCTCCGGCACGACGAACTCGCTGTTCGTGCACAAGATCGGCGACCTGTACGACATCAAGGGCGGCAACCTGTAGCTCCGGGCTCGCCCGACTCTGCACCTGCCCCGACGGGCCGGCTCCCCAACCGGGAGCCGGCCCGTCGTCGTCGTGCCCGGACGACTGCTCCGCCCGCCGCGCACTCCGCCGACCGTCACCTTTCCGCCGCGCCCGTTTCGCCGACTGTCACGTTTCCGCCGCCCCCGTTTCGCCGACCGTCACCTTTCCGCCGCAGCCGTTTCACCGACCGTCACGTTTCCGCTTTGGCCGTTCCGCCGACCGTCACCTTCCATCGCCGACACGCCGGCGACACGCCGATGCGCCCAGCCGAAACGTGACGCTCGGCGGGTGGGAGTGGGCCGGAAGGTGACGCTCGGCGGGTGGGGCTGGGCGGGAAGGTGACGCTCGGCGGGTGGGGGTGGGCGGGAAGGTGACGCTCGGCGGGTGGGGGTGGGCGGGAAGGTGACGCTCGGCGGGAAGGGGGTGGGGGTAGGTACAGGCGGGGGCGGGCCGATCAGGCGGGGTGCAGGAGGTCGCCGTCGCGCTCGAGGCGCGCGGCGACGTCGTCCGCCTCGAGCTGCGCGAGACCGCCCGCCTCGACCTCGGCCCACGTCCGGGGCGCGGCCGCGGTCGGTCGCTCCCGGCCGCGCAGGGAGTACGGCGTGATCGTCGTCTTGGCCGGGTGGTTCTGCGACCAGTCGAGGAGCACCTTGCCGGGCCGCAGCGCCTTGGTCATGGAGGCGACGACGAGCCGCGGGTGCGCCGTCGCCAGCTCGGTTGCCAGGCGGCGTGCGTACTCTCGCACCGCCGTCGCGTCGCGCCGGCCGTCGAGCGGCGCGTAGAGCTGCATCCCCTTGCTCCCGGAGGTCACGGGGACGCTCGCGAGCCCGTCGGCGAGCAGCCGCTCCCGCACCAGGAGGGCGACCTCCGCGCACGCGTCGAGCCCGGCGGGCGGCCCCGGGTCGAGGTCGACCACGAGCCGGTCCGGCGCCCGCACCCCGCCGCGCGGCCCGACCCGCCACTGGGGGGTGTGGAGCTCCAGCGCGCCCGCGTTCGCGGCCCAGACGAGGCCCGCGAGGTCGTCGAGGAACGGGTATGTCACCTCGGTGCCGTCCTCGTCCTCGCCCGCCACGAGCGTCTGCCGGCGCAGCCACGACGGCGCGCCCGCCGGCACGTTCTTCTCGAAGAAGCGGCCCTCGCGGACCCCGTCCGGCCAGCGGATCCGCGTGACGGGACGGTCGCGGAGCTGCTCGAGGATCGCGGGCGCGACCCGGCGGTAGTAGTCGACGACGCCCGCCTTCGTCAGGCCGGTCGCCGGGTACATCACCTTCGTGAGGTTGGTGAGGCGGACGGGCCGGCCGCCGATGTCCACCTGGTGCGCCTCTGCCACGGCTCACTCCTCCCAGGGGTCGGCGGTGTCGTCGTCCCGGATCCCGAGCACCACGGGGTGGCGCAGCCGGCCCGCCGACGTGCGTTCCCGGTACAGCACCTCGACGGAGACACCCGGCTCGCACCAGTGCGCCTCCCGCGCGTCGACGGCGGGCACGGGCTCGGCGAACGGGCTGTCGGGCCGGGCGAGCGGTCCGAGGCGGCGGGTGAGCTCGGCGGCGAGCCGCGAGCCGATCCCGCTGCCCGCCCGGCCGAGGAAGTGGATCCTGCCCTCGGCGTCGGGTGCCCCGAGCAGCAGCGAGGCGAGCCGCCCGCTGCCCGTCGACGCCGGCCGCCACGCGCAGACCGTCGCGGCCCGGTGGTGGCGGTGGGCCGCCTTCACCCAGTCGGGGGAGCGCCGCCCCGCCTGGTAGGTGGAGCTGAGGCGCTTGGCGACGACGCCCTCGACGCCGTGCTCCCGCGTCGCCTCCCACAGCGCCGCGCCGTCCTCGTACCGGGGGGAGAGGGAGCAGCGCTCCGGCAGCGTGAGCCGCTCGAGCGTGGCCCGGCGCTCCGCGTAGGGGTGCCGGGTGAGGTCCACCCCGTAGAGCATGAGCACGTCGAAGACCATGTACATCACCGGCGAGCGGCCGGCGAGCACGAGGGCGTGGTGGGCGTCCGTGACCCCCATCCGCTCGGACAGCGCCTCGAACGACGGGCGACCGTCGTGGATGGAGATGACCTCGCCGTCGAGCACCGCACCCTGGATCGTCTCGAGGCCCGCGAGCTCCGGGTAGACCATGGTGATGTCCCGCCCGGAGCGCGACCACAGCTGCAGCACGCCGGCCCGGGTGTCGGCGAGCATCCGCACGCCGTCCCACTTGACCTCGTACGCCCAGTCCGGACCCAGCGGGAGGCGCTGGTCGGCGGCGACGGCGGTCGCGAGCATCGGCAGGGGCTCCACGGGCCCATCCTCTCGCGCGCGTCCGCCCCCGACCCCCGGGCCCCGACCGCCCGTCTCGTCGACGTCAGGGCGCGGTCACGGCGAGGTCGTCGAACGCGACCGTCTGCGGGGTGTTGGTCGTCGAGCTCGACACGTAGCCCTGGAGCCCGACGGCGCCCGCGCGCTGGAGCGCCGCCGTCGAGTCCGTGGCGCTCACCTGCCAGGAGCTCGGCTCGGCGGCGCCGGCGGACCACACCCGGGCCCGCAGCGTGGTCGGGGACGTCCCCAGGACCTGCAGCCGGAGGCGCACCTCGTCGCCCGCTCCGACCGTCAGGCCGGGGATCGCGACCTGGGCGAGCGTCGTGGTCCCGCCGGCGACGCGCCGCAGGTAGAGCCGCACGGCACCGGTCGAGAGCACCTTGGTCAGCGCCTCGTACTGGGTGCCGGCCGCGACGCGTCGCGCGACGACGGTGACGTCCGTACCACCGCCCGTCGCCACCTTCTCGAGCCGCGCGCGGACGGTGACGTCGACGTCGGCGGCCGACGCCGAGCCGAGGTAGGCGTAGCGCGTCTGGCCGGGGGAGGCGATCGTCAGGCGGCCGGCCGAGCCGTCGACGGACAGCCCGGACGTGCCCGTCCAGGGTCCGCCCGTGTCGGCCGTGCCCCAGCCGGACGCCACGGTGCGACCGAAGGCGTCGAACGCGATCGGGGTGGCCGTGCCGGCCGTGACGGTGACGTCCGCCGTGATGGCCGCGGTGGCGCCGTCGTCGTCGGTGACGGTGAGGGTGACGGGGTAGGTGCCGTCGGCGGCGTAGGTGTGGGACGGCGTCGCCCCGGCGCCCGTGGTGCCGTCACCGAAGGACCACGCGTAGCCGGCGATCGTGCCGTCGTCGGCGCTGGTCCGGCCGTCGAACGAGCACGTCCGTCCCGTGCACGAGCTCGTGAACGCGGCCACCGGCGGCGGGTTGGTGCCGGAGTCGGCGATGGTGAAGGCGTCGGTGAACGTGCCGCCGCTCGCGCGCACGAACTGGGCGCCGAGCGTCGTCGGCGTCAGGTCGACCCGCAGGCTGCCCCACGTCGGGTTGACGTTCAGGCCTTGGAAGGCGGCGAAGTACGGCGCCTCGCCGTCGGAGGCCGAGACCTCGCGCAGCGCGGCACCCCCCGTGCCGACCGTCGCCACGACCGTGCCGGCGCCCTTGGCGAAGGCCGAGTCGGTGTCGACGACGCAGTCCGGGTCCGCGGTCCCGGTCGCCAGCGCCGTGCACCCGGTCCGGGTGGCGAGCTGGTGGGTGCGCATGTAGGCGTGCTCGTGACCCGTGACCACGAGGTCGACCCGCTTGCTGAGCAGCAGGTTGACGATGTCCGGGCCTGCGGCGCAGCCGTAGATGCCGACGGAGACGCACGGCATGTGCATCCCGACGACCACCCAGGGGATCCCTGCGGCGCGGGCGGCGTCGATCGTGCTCGACGTCCACTGGTAGCGCGCCGACCCGGCCGCGTAGGACCAGTCGCCGGAGGGGTAGGTCAGGCCGGGGGAGATCGCGATCACGCGGACCAGCGGGGCGTCCTGCGGGACGTCCACGTACCACTGCCGCCCGTACGTCCCCACGAGCCCCGGCAGCTGGTTGGGCAGGCACGCGGTGAAGTCGTTGATGTTGCCGTTCTGCCCGTCCGACTCGTGGTTGCCCGAGACCACCTCGAACGGGAAGCCGCCGCCGAGCTGCGCCGTGTAGTAGTCGCACCACGTCTGCTCCTCGCCGGTCGTGGCGTAGGTGAGGTCGCCGACGGCGAGGTGGAACGCCGGGTCGATCGCGGCGACCTGCGCGAGGACCGGAGACGGGGCGGTGGTGTTGACGTGGAAGTCGCTCGCGACGGTGACGGTGAGGTGGGCGTCCGGGTCGAGCGCGGCCGCCGCGAGGCGCGGCGCCGCGGCCGAGACCGGCTCGGCCGGTGCGGAGCCCGGCACCGCCCAGGCGGTGACGAGGGCCAGGACGAGCCCGGCGACCAGGGGGAGGTGGCGACGACCGTGTCGCATGGCAGTGCCTCTCGTCGGCCCGCAGGTGGCCCCCGAGTCACGCTACGCGCGGCGCTGCCCCGCCGCCCGGGCCCTCCGGCCCGCCCTCACGGCGCCGTGACCACCAGGTCGTCGTAGGCCACGACCACGGGCGCGTTCGACGCCGAGCTCGAGAGGTAGCTCGACAGGCCGATGCTCCCGGCGTTCTGCAGCGCGGCGGTGGCGTCGGTCGCCTGCACCTGCCACGCGGCGGGCTCGGCGGAGCCGGCGGCCCACACCTTCGCGCGGACCGTCGTCGGGGCGGTGCCGGTGACCTGCACGCGGACCCGCAGCTGGGTGCCGGGGGAGTAGGTGAGGCCCGCGACGTTCGCCTGGCCGAGCGTGGTGGCAGTGCCGGTGACCAGGCGGCGCAGGGTCAGGCTGACGGCGCCGCTCGGCTGCACCTTCGCGTACGCCTGGTACTCCGTGGTCGAGGCGACCCGCCGGCCGACGACGGTGAGGTCGATCGGCCCGCCGGTCGGGACCTTGTCGAGCGCGGCGCTGACCTGGACGTCGACGGAGGTGCGAGAGAGGGAGCCGAGGATCGCGGTCCGGGTCTGGCCTCCGGAGGAGAGCGTGAGGCGGCCGGCCGAGCCGTCGACGGACAGCCCGGTGGTGCCGCTCCACGCGCCGCCGACGTCGGCGGTGCCCCAGCCGGTGGTCACGGTGCGGCCGAAGGCGTCGCGGGCGACGGCGGTCGGGGCGCCGGCCGTGACGGTGACGTCCGCCGTGGTGGCCGCGGTGGCGCCGTCGTCGTCGGTGACGGTGAGGGTGACGGGGTAGGTGCCGTCGGCGGCGTAGGTGTGGGACGGCGTCGCCCCGGTGCCGGTGGTGCCGTCGCCGAAGGTCCACGCGTAGCCGGTGATCGCGCCGTCGTCGGAGCTGGAGGTGGCGTCGAACGAGCAGGTCAGGGCGGTGCACGAGCGGGTGAAGGCGGCCGTCGGCGGCGGGTTGGTGCCGGACGGGGCGATGGTGAAGGCGTCGGTGAACGTGCCGCCGCTCGCGCGCAGGAACTGGGCGCCGAGCGTCGTCGGCGTGAGGTCGACGCGGACGTTTCCCCAGGTCGGGTTCGCGTTGAGACCCGACCACGCCGCGAAGTAGGGCGCCTCGCCGTCCGAGGTCGCGATGTCCCGCAGGCCGACGCCGCCGGTGCCGACGACGGCGAACACGGTGCCGGCGCCCTTGACGAAGGCCGAGTCGGTGTCGACGACGCAGTCCGGGTCCGCGGTCCCGGTCGCCAGCGCCGTGCACCCGGTCCGCGTGGCGAGCTGGTGGGTGCGCATGTAGGCGTGCTCGTGGCCCTGGACGACCAGGTCGACCCGCTTGCTGAGCATGAGGTTGACGATGTCCGTCCCGGACGCGCAGGTGTAGATGCCGACGG